>CAZQVU010000078.1:0-5403 GCA_964596885.1 uncultured Planctomycetia bacterium | reverse complement strand
CATAAATCTTATTGGGTCATAGTTGAGGTGAAGTTTCTGGAGTATTTTCTGTTCTTTTGATAAAGCCTCTTTTTAGATAATAACATATTAGGTAGCGATTTCTCTTTTGTATTATCTATTGCCTTAATAGTAAGTCTCTCTTTTTGATGTATATTACCAATACAGAGCATATTCCTGCCTTAGGTGCTGTTTTTAGATTTTGTCATACACTTATGGACTTATAATATTATTATTTCTGGCATTATTATTTTAAATTATAAAGAAAATATGGGTAAAAGGTTAAAAGATTTAGTTTAAAGAGGTAATTTGAGCTCAAATCGGGGGGTGGCAAATATTGAAGGTTAGAGAGTGTATGACTAAAGAGGTGGTGACTCTAAAAAGGGAAACCCCTTTAAGAGAGATTATCAAACTCTTTGAAAACAAAAACTATCATGCTTTGCCTGTTGTAGATAAATATAAGAGATTAATTGGTATGGTAAGTTTTGAGGATATATTGAAGGTATTTCAGCCCTATAGTCAAGACCTGCACCAGATGCTCAATGCTATACCTTTTATAGAGAGACCAAAAGAGGCAAAGATATTGGATGCCGATATATCTCCTGAGATGGGAATACTTGTAGTGGCTGATGACATACTTTCAACAGAACTAGTTACTATAGGTCCTGAGGAGGATATATCCAGAGCCTATTCCTTAATGAAGTTACATAAAAGACAAAGATTATTTGTTACCAAAGAAGATGGTAGTTTAGTTGGTATAATTACTTTATTTGATATAATATTCCATCTTTTTAAAGATAAAGAGATAATTTAAAGTGGGTGTTAATACTGCTTTTAGTTTAGGAATTATACTTTTGGCTGGATTGCTTTCAGCCAAGCTTATTCAGAAACTAAAGATTCCGATAATTACTGCTTATATCTTATTGGGGGTCTTAATTGGTCCTCATGCGCTGAATCTGGTATCGAAAGGCATATTTGATTCATCAGGATTAATTTCTAATGTAGTCTTAAGTTTTGTGGCATTCTCATTAGGTCAGAACTTCTCTTTAGAGAGATTTAGACGCATAGGCAAGTCCGTTCTTTTTATCTCTATTGGTGAAGTTTTAGGTGCTTTGTTAATAGTAACCCTTGCAATTTGGCTGCTTTTAAGGCAACCTTTTTATATTGCTTTGATTTTTGGTGCTATAGCTCCTGCTACAGCTCCTGCAGCTGTAGTTGCTGTAACCAGAGAATATAAAGCCAAAGGGTCTTTTACAGATACATTGTTAGGTGTAGTAGCCATAGATGATGCCTGGGGTATTATCCTTTTTGCTTTTTGCCTTGCAATAGCCAAAAGTTTAGGCGGGGCACATAAATTTATAGTGGATTCTGCGATTTCTGGGGTATATAACGCATCCTTAGAAATATTAGGAGCCATCGGTGTAAGCGGTATACTGGGATTTTTGTTTTCAAAATTATCCAGGCATGTAACAACTCCTTCGGAGTGCCTTATATATACTCTTGGTGCAATACTGATTAATACTGGCCTAGCTATATATTTTGGATTGTCTGTTCTTTTAGCCAGTATGTTCTTGGGAGCAGTATTAGTTAATATGAGCAAGTCAAGCTTTAAGTTCTTTGATGCTCTTCATTCAACAGATCCGCCATTTTATGTATTGTTTTTCGTCTTAGCTGGTGCTAACCTTGAATTAGATTTGCTACATCATATATCCTTATTAGCCTTAGTTTATTTATTGACTAGATTGCCTGGTGAGATGTTGGGAGCAACTTTGGGAGCCCATTTTGCTGGGGTTTCAAGTAGAATTAAAAAATATATAGGATTAGGCTTAGCGCCTCAAGCAGGAGTTGCGTTAGGTTTTGCTCTTATTGTAAAAGATACTTTTAGCAATAGTGTAGGCGGTATGATATTCTCAAGTATTCTTACTACAACTATTATATATGAACTTATTGGTCCTCTTTTTACCAAATATGCCTTGTTTAAATCGGGAGATGCTCTATAAAGATGAGAGAAAAAAACACACAAGATAAGAAGAATCTGAAAATTAGAGATTGTATGACCGAAGATGTTTTAGTTGTTAACCGAGAAACACCTTTAAAAAGGATTATCCAGCTTTTAAAAGAACATAATTTTCATGTGTTACCTGTGGTTGAGAAAAATAGCAAGTTAGTAGGTATTGTAACTATAGATAACATATTGAATTTGTTTCAGCCTTATAGTTCCAGTTTAGGTCAGTTATTGAAAGCAAATCCTTTATTGGACGATGCTATAGAACCGGAGGATATACTCTTAATAGATGTATCACCTGAATTGGGGAAACTGGTTGTAGCAAGCGATATTATGTCTGAAAATTCACCAACAATCAGCCCCGAAGAGTCCATAGAGGAGGCTTATACCACGATGAGATCAAGAAATACTGATAAACTGCTGGTAATTGATGAAGACAAGAAATTACTAGGCATAGTTACCTTATTTGATATTATCTTAGCCTTATTTAAGAAACGAGGAGTAGTCTAAATTGGATATTAACACTATCTTAAGTTTAAGTATAATACTTTTAGTGGGTCTGGCAGCAGCTCAGTTTATAAGAAGGGCCAAAATTCCTACAATAACTGCCTATATTATAATGGGTATTATAATTGGTCCTTCAGCATTGAATTTGGTCTCAAAAGGAATTCTTAATTCATCAGGACTTATATCAAATGTAGTCTTAAGCTTTATTGCCTTTAGTCTGGGGCAGAACTTCTCGCTTGGGCGTTTTAGGAGAGTGGGCAAATCAGTACTTGCCATATCTATATGCGAGGTTGTGGGCGCTTTCTTAATTGTTTCTTTGGGTGTATGGTTATTGGCTGAATTGCCTATATATGTGGCTCTTATTTTTGGTGGTATGGCTGCTGCTACTGACCCGGCAGCAGTTGTTATGGTTACAAGAGAATATAGAAGTAGGGGTACATTTACAGATACAATTTTAGGTGTAGTAGCCATAGATGATGCCTGGGGCATTATTTTATTTGCTTTTTGTCTGGCTATTGCTAAAAGTCTAGCCGGTGCTCATAAATTTGTAGTTGATTCAGCCTTAGCAGGTGTCTTTCATGCTCTTTTAGAAATTGTTGGAGCTTTAGTTTTAGGTGGAGTCCTGGGCTGGATTTTGTCTAAACTGTCAAATTATATTAAGAGTCATTCAGACTTATTAATTTATATCCTCGGTTTTATTCTGCTTAATACAGGTTTAGCTATATATCTTGGATTTTCAGCTCTACTGGCTAATATGTTCTTAGGTACCGTATTGGTTAATATTAATAAAACCAGTTTTAAGTTCTTTGATGCTCTTCGGTCGATTGATTCTCCCTTTTATCTATTGTTTTTTGTCTTAGCGGGGGCAAGTTTAGATATTGGTCTGTTGAAATCTTTAGGTTTAATAGGTCTTGTTTATATCTTCGCTCGCGCTTTAGGTAAGGTATCAGGAGCTGCTTGTGGGGCTAATATAATTAATGCAGGACCTCGCATAAAGAAATACATAGGTTTAGGTCTTATTCCTCAGGCAGGAGTTGCTTTAGCACTGGGCTTGATAGCCAAATCTACATTTCCTCAATATGGAAATGTGATTTTCTCAACGATAGTGGCTACCACTATTATATATGAACTCCTTGGTCCTCTTTGTACAAAATATGCTCTTAAGAAAGCAGGGGAAATAGAGCAATAGATTATGAGTAATATTCAAGGCGAAACCTCGAACAAAAGCACTAAACCCTAAATACTATATACTAAATACTTGAATACTAATATAATGCTATGTCCTAAATGCGGAAAAGAAGTTGATAAACAAGATAAGTACTGTAAGTTTTGTGGTGCTCTCTTAGAGGAGAAACCAACTCCTTTTTATCTTAAAGGATGGTTTATTATCATTATGGCTTTTGTGGTCTTAGGCCCTTTTGTTATACCTCTTTTATGGAAAAGTCCTGATTTTTCTAAGGAGATTAAATATATTCTTACTGTCGTTATTATTATCTATACCTTAATTTTGCTTTCAATCCCTTATCTTTTTTTAAAAAAAGTCTATCAGTATATATTAGGAGGATATTATCAATATTAGAAATAGGTTTTATGCTGGTTATAGTTTTTAGTATGAATTATGGAATTCAGAAGAAGATTCCATAAAGAAGGTGATAAGGGGGGAGCCATGAGAAGAAGGATTGTCTGGTTTACAGTATTTTTGATTGCATTAGGTATGTATAATATATGCCTGTCTCAAGATAGTGACTGGCAGCAAAAAGGCAATATCTACACCAGCAATAAATATGGGTGTGCTATTGAAAAACCAGAAGGCTGGACCATAAAGATTCTTGAAGGCAAGTTAAGCAATCCCTTAAATGTCTTTATGGTTCAAATGTTTAGTCCTGATTTTGATGCTCATATCCTTTTTGTTGCTCAAAAGAATATAAACAACTTAAATGCCGAAGAGGCAATTAAGGTGGATATAACTCAGATAAAGGCAAATAAACAGATAGAATTTAACCTTATTACAGGTGGGGCTACTATAGTAGATGGTTACTCAAATGCCCATCAGATAGTAGATGAGATTAGATATGGAGGTACAACCTATACCCAGTGGCGCATCTATGTCTCAACTGAAGATTATATCTATGCCATAATATTTAATGCTATAGGAGAGGGTAGTTATAGTAAATATAAGAATACCTTTCAGGAGATTTTAGAATCAGTCCGTCTTCCTTAATTGCTTTAAATGAAGCATATAAAAGATAAGCCGACCTTCTATAAGGCCGGCTTTCTTTAAGAGGTTGTTTAGCCCATCCTACATCAGCCCTGTTAAGAGGGGGGGAGGATGCCTTAACGAGGGCTAATTGAGAACTTCACCTCTTTTTATTATCAATATAATTATATCTTATAGATACCTATTTGTCAATAGATTTTGTTGTCTTTTTACAGTATTATTTTGCTTAAGATATAATTAAAAAAACCTCCTCTTTAGAGGTAATTTTAATCCTTCATATTTTTACGCTATAGCCTATATCCTACCGTTACTAAACTACTTTCTTCACCTTGCCTGACTTAAGACATTTGGTGCATACGGTTATCTTTCTTATCTTACCATCTATCTCAGCTCTTATCTTTTGCAAGTTTGGCTTAAAGGTGCGCTTTGAAACTCCCGTAATCTTTCTACCCGCACCACCTTTTTTCTTAGCCATACCGCGCCTTTTGATGCTTCGGCCTTTAGTTGTGCCTTTTTCACAGATAAAACATATCCTTGCCATTACTCTAACCCCCTACTTGATATTGAAAATATTATTAATACTTTGAAATGATACCTTAACATAAATATCTAAATATGTCAAATCTTTTTCCTCTTTAAAGCGCATTATATGAAAAGATAGGTAATATTTTAATGG
>CAZQVU010000077.1:0-5455 GCA_964596885.1 uncultured Planctomycetia bacterium | reverse complement strand
TTCTTTGGGGTATCTTTATTTCACTTCCCTCAACCTTGGATTAGGTTTATACCTTCTACCTGCTTTGGATAATAATTTACCATTTACTTTTACAATGTCGGCTGTAAAATCTATCTTCTCTCTAAATAATGCCGAACCAACACCTACTGCATCGAACGGAACATTCAACTCATTGAACTTCTTAATCTTCTCAGCATCAAAACCACTTGATATAACTATCTTAATATGATTAAATCCCTGCTCATCAAATATCTTCCTTGCCTTAAAGACCAACTCAGGACAGACTCCATAGGCCTCTTTACCTTTTGTTTCTGTCACAGACTTATCTTTGATATCTGGTGGCGTATCAAACCTCACCCCCCACAATCTCTTACCCAAGACTTTAGCCACTTTTAAAGAAGTCCCTATACAATCATTCTCAAAGTCAACTAAGACAATCCTATCTATATCATCGGGCATATATTTATCAAAGGCGCAAGCGGCTTTTACCGTATCACCTCCATAGGCAGCAATTAATCCATGAGGAACAGTGCCTAATCCTCTCTCTCCCCACCAGGCACCTTGCGCATCAGTAGATACCCCGAGGGCACCTGAAATAAACGCAGCATATCCGTCTGTAGTCTGCACTCTGTAGTGGTCAAATCTTGCCGGAAAAAATAAAACTTTTTTTTCTCCTGCTGCATCCACTACCTTTTTAACAGCTGTGGCTACGGCAGTTGGTCTTGCCATAACTCCTAAGTAGACTGTCTCTAAATGAGCAAAGGTAGAATAGTCTCCTTCAATAGTCATAACAGTCTCCCCTGCTCTTACTCTATCTCCATCAAAAAGTGCTCTAATCTTTAATTCATCTGGCCTATCCGCACAAGTTCTTAAAATAGCGATGGCTTCATCTAAACCACAAACAATAGCATCTTTCCTGCAGAAAACCTGCATTAATACCTGGACATGATTGTTATCTTTTTCTAAGATTTGTTTGGTCCTTACAAAATACTTGTCTGAATACCAGCCACTTTTTATCTTCTCAACTGGTATATCAAATACCGCAGGATTTAGCCTCTTGCCTCTACGCCACTTAGCCATCTTCTTGCTCCTTTATTTGCCAAAAATCATCTATTGTAAACATCCTTTTTAACGACACCTATTACCTTCTCTATCTTTGGTAGGTTGTTTATCGAATTGCTCAATCTCTTATCCACAATATATAATACTATCAAAGTCAAAATAAAAAATATACCTCCCAATACAAGTTGTACATTTTGATTTTTATTGGTAACCGAAGTCACCAATACGCCCAAGAAAAACATAATCAAAGGGAGAATATAAACCAAAAAGGTAAATCTTAAAGATGGTTCTCTTTTTATTTCAACCTCAACCAAATCACCTACCTTGGCACCTGAGTTATTTAAGGTTTTAATCTTTCTCATTGAAGGAAAAATCCCGCATAAACTATGTGCTGAACACTCTTCGCAAGTTTTTCTATTAACATCCAATTCTACAATTGCCATATCCTTACTCACTCCTATTATCCTACCTCTTTTCTTCATAATATCAAAGCCCTTCGCCATCTATTCGGGCATTACAATATAGACATCTTGAATCTTCAATGTGGTATTTGCGAATCTGATAACCTAAACGTTCTATAATCAGTTTATGACAATTATAACAGTAGGTATTCTCGCCCTCATCGTAGGTTACATTTCCACAATAGACATACCTTAAACCTTTCTTTAAACCTATTTCCCTTCCTCTATGGAGTGCTTCAACCGGCGTAGGTCCTCTGTCGGTCATCTTATAAGCAGGAAAAAAGGCAGTTATATGCCAAGGGATTTCTTTACCCACACTAACTATAAAATCTGCTATATCTTTAAGTTGTTTTTCATTATCATTTAAGCCAGGTATAACTAAGGTAGTTACTTCAATCCAGATACCTAATTGTCTCATTAATCTTATAGTATCAAGCACAGGTTCTAAGTGTGCTGCACATACTTTCATATATAAATCATCACTGAAGAATTTCAAATCTACATTCGCAGCATCTAAGTAAGGACTAATATACTTAAGAGCCTCCTTGGATATATAACCATTAGTAATAAAATTGTTCTTCAGGCCCTTTTCGTGCGCCAACTTAGCCGTCTCATAAGCAAGTTCATAAAAGATAGTTGGTTCGGTATAGGTATACGAGATACTTTTAGCCCCGTATTTTATTGCTTCTTCAACAATATTCTCAGGGCTTAGAGATTCACCTATAATTCTATTGTGGTTATGAGGTATCTGGGAGATATCAGCATTCTGACAATGCCTACATCTAAAATTGCATCCTACTGTAGCAATTGAATAGCTTTTTGAGCCTGGATAAAAGTGAAAAAGGGGCTTTTTTTCGATTGGATCCAAATTTGATGAAATCACCTTATCATATACCAGAGTGTAAAGTTTTCCACCTCTGTTCTCTCTTACACCGCAGAATCCCCTTTGAGATTCAGGTATCTTACAATTATGGGCACAGAGATAGCACTGAACTCTGCCCTTATCCAATTTTTTGTAAAATAACGCTTCTTTCATAGTAAAATTGGCTGTTTATAATCAGATATTATTTATTCTATACTTTACTACAATATATATAACTTATCAAGAAAATTATAGATTTGTTGAGAACATAATAAGGAAGGAGGTATCATTTATAGAACAGGATATAATACCTTTATAATTTAATATCTTTCCTTTTTCTCTTTTTCTCTCTCCAAGACTTTAAGAAAAGCTTCTACTACTTTGGGATCGAATTGAGAACCAGAATTTCTCTTAAGTTCTTCCATAGCCTGTTGCTCTGTTAGTGGTTTTTTACGATAGGGTCTTGATGAAATCATTGCGCTATAGGCATCTGCTACAGATAATATTCTAGCGCCTAATTTTATCTGACATTCTTTATATCCATTCGGGTATCCCTCACCGTCATACCTTTCATGATGACTCCTTATATAATCAAGCGCACCATTGCCTTTATGTAAAAAGGTTAACGGTTTCAGAATCTGAACAGCTTTTTCTGGATGTCTCTTTATCTCATTCCATTCTCTTTTAGTCAACTTTCCGGGTTTAAGAAGGGTTTTATCTGAAATAGATAATTTCCCTAAATCATGTAATTGTGCAGCTAATTGTATTTTTTCTATCTCTGCAGCAGGTAAATTCATCTCTTTGGCTATAGCCGTAGCATAACGAGTCACATCACTAGAATGACTACGAGTATAATGGTCTTTGGCTTCAACGATATCAGTCAAAGCAAGTATAGTTGATAAGTAGGCTTTATCTAAATCCTCAATTAATTGTTTATTCTCCACGGCAATACCCAATTCATCTCCTATAGATTCAAGAAGGCGCACATCTTCAGAATTAAATCTATGAGGTCTGCGCGTACCAACATCTATTGCACCTAAAACTTTACTACCTGACCTTAAAGGGATTGCTGCAAAACTATATATACCTTCTTGTAGTAAGTCATCCTTTAATGCAAGATCTGCCTTTGATACATCTGGAACAAAGACAATTCTATTCTCCTTTATGGCTGTTATTGTTGCTCCCTTTTGAGTAGAGGAGAGCTTGCTTAAAGATTTAACAAGTTTTTCTGAGACACCTCGGTGGGCTTTAAGTATTAAATTGCCTGTTTGTTGATTTAAGAAGAATATTATGCCTCCATCTAATCTTAAGATTTTTATAAGATTATCTAAAACTGAATATAAAATTTGGTCTAATTCCCTACCGTGACACACTGTTGAAGTTACAGAATAGAGGGTAGCTACTTCGCGAAGGCGGTTTAAATTAATTCTCCTTATGTGCAAGGCCTCAATTTTAGATTTCAAAATCATACCAAATGCAAAAATAAGCGAAAATATAGCACCAAGTAAATATCCATAAGGTGCAAACCACTCAACAGGTCTTAAGAGAAAATAATCCAGATCGTGAACTCCATTCAAGATGAAACCTACAACAATTAATCTGTTATAAATAGCCTTTCTATCAATAACTATGTGATAGTAATAATAAGCGCTAATTAATAAAAGACAGCCGGTTAGAATAGAAATAGATAAAGCGGATATGAGCCAACTATTATATAAATAAATGCCAATATAAGCAGAGAAAAAAGATAATATCGTAAAAATCAATACCAAAACCCGGCAATAATTACCTGAATATCGGAGGCATCCTTTCTTTTTAGCAAATAAGCATATACCGTAGAAGAAAAAGACCGCTGCAAGCGGCCAAATAATATTACGTATTAACCATAAAGGATTTGACTTTACATAAATAAGAAGATGGTCAAGAAAGGCCTGAATTGCGAAAAATAACCAGCCTAAAGACCACCAGGCAAACATTTTATCTTTATTTCCTGAATAGCTTAAAAATAAAAGAGCTGCTGCTGTCAACTTAAAAGCAAAATCAACTGTTATCGCCTGGTCTAAAAATGATGAAGTCATCGAAAATTATCCTTATCTATTACCGATAAGTATCATTACATAATTCAACTCGAAAAGTTACTATTTCTAATATTCATCAACTATGATGCCCTCCTTCTAATTTCTAACGCAATAAGTATAACAATTTCACTTACTTATATAATATAACATATAAATGTTAATTTTTCAAGTTAAGATAAAAATAGAAAAAAGCCAATACCTTACTTTTATTGTTGCCTCCTTTTAAATAAATTTTTAAGATAAAACCTAAAACAAACAAATAATCTCTTTACTGGATTTAAATAATCTATAATAATTCTTCCGTTTAGATGATCAATCTCATGCTGGAATATTCGCGCTAATAAACCGTTTACCTCAAAAGCAACATCTTCTCCTCTTTCATTTTTTGCCTTCACTTTAACCTTCCTGGCTCTTGGCACCCTTACAGTAACACCTGGACAACTCAAGCACTGCTCATTCATACATTCTATCCCCTCTTTCTCAATTATTTCGGGATTAATCAACTTCAAAAGGCCATGTTTATCTCGAGCATCAATAACAATTAACCTTATATCTAAATTAACCTGCTCAGCAGCAACACCCACAGCCTCATTTTCATACATAGTCTGAGCCATTCTATCTAAAATCTCTCTTTGTTCAGCCGAGATATGCTCAACTTCTTTTGCTTTTTTTCTCAAGATACTATTTGGATATTTTACAATCTCAAATGTCTCCATACTAACTTCCTCCTTTAATAACTGCACGACTTATGGAGCGAATATAGCAAGCGTTCATAAGTCGTATGCGCCAATTTAATGACAACATAAGTTATGTGTCAGAATTTAATCTTTCACTCAATTTTAGTATTATAGTAAACCTAAAATAATATCGCTCTATTATATTAAACATAAACTCTCACAAAACTCATTCCAGCCTCTGATTACACAGATTTTAGAAAGATTACACAGATTTTTCCGACGAGTATTTAATCTGTGTAATCTAAATTTTAATCG
>CAZQVU010000076.1:0-5477 GCA_964596885.1 uncultured Planctomycetia bacterium | reverse complement strand
TTATGCTTATGCTGTCGTATTGAGAAACACCCTTGCTTTCAGGTTCCGCCTCCTTAGGGTCCCTTTCGGCGGCGTGAGTAAGGGTAAGGAAGACAAATACAATACACACAAAATATTTCTTCATAGTAGCCATCAAATGAATTTAGTAATCTTTTGCTTGTTATCCAAGGAGAAAATCAATCAATCTATTTCACATCAGACAACAAATTTTTCTTTTTTAACATTCTGGTTGCAGTGGCGAAGGCTCCAATAGTCCACAAACACTACTGACATAAAATTCATTAATACAAATTGTAAAATCATTGTATATAGTAGATTTAAAAAATATTTAATTTTTTTATTAATAAATATAATTTTTAATTATTTTTATCCTTCCTCATATGCACCTTTTTTCTACAAAAAGTTTATCTATCTTCTAACCCTTGTCAATAGCACCTCCCCTCACACTTCATAGCTCCAGAGCAAAGAGTGTAGACTTGACCCCCTATGTCTATTTATAGAATTCTTATTTTGAAGTCTCCACTTTAACTACTTTAGAACTTTCTGATACATTCCCTACCTTATCATAGGCTCTAATCTTATAGTAGTATATTTTTCCGCTCTCCACGAATTTATCAATAAAGCTATCCGTAGTCAGCAAAGGACTGATAGGATAAAATGTTTTCTCTTCTTCTTTTCGAAATACTATGCATCCTCTCAAATCTGATTCCTTTTTTATCCTCCATATTATAGTTACTTCATTTTTCTTTTTGTCATAAGAGACTTTAACAACCTCAGGTGGGGATGGGGGTACCCTATCAGGAACCACGCAGACTAAAGGTTTTGCCTTTTTAGAAACATTACCAGAGCTGTCAATTGCTACCACTGTATAGAAATACCTCACCAAGGGTTTAGGTAAGGTATCGGAGTAGTGCGTTATAGAAGGAGAAAGAAGGTTTTTAGTTAAAACGACCCATTTAGCAGTATCACCACTCTCACATCTTAAGACATTGTATCCCAAAATATCCTTTTCTGGATTTCTGAACCACTCAAGAGAGGCGATTCCTTTCTTAACGGTTATTTTCTTCAGAATAGGAGAAGATGGCGGAACTATATCAGGCATTCTAACTTTGATGATATCCGAGTATTCGCTCTGATTATAAGAAGAATCGACCGCTCTTATTTTGTAGAAAAAGTCATTTCGTGCTACCTTAGGTAGAGAATCAATAAACCTCTCTCCTGATACTGGCTTAGGAGTAAGCAATACAAACTTATCTTTGTCTTTCTTGATAGACCTATAAATCATATATCCCATAATATCCGGTTCCTTATTCTTTTCCCAAGATAGTATAACCCTTCCCGTATCCCCTTTAGCTGAAAGGTGTTGCGGTTTTTGTGGAGGGATTCTATCTACCACATCTGCTATTACAATCAAGGATTTGCTCTTGTTTAGGGAACTATCTATAGCAGTTAGATAGTAATAATACTCCTTGCCAACTTTAGGAACTTCGTCAATGAAAAGGGTATCTGTTGGTAGCACTAAATCGCTATTGACTTTCTCATAAGGTCCCTTATATCTCGTCATGCTTCGATATACCTCATAACCTTTAAGATCCTTCGCCTTTGGGGGAGACCAGCTTAAGAAGACTTTATTGTTTTCTACTTTCGTTTTCAATTCCTTTGGTGGAGGAGGCGGAGTCAAATCCTTAGGAACAATCCTTATTGGTGGTGTAAGTTTGCTCTCTCTCCCAAAAACATCTATCCCCGATAGCTTATACCAGTAAGTATGCCCGTTTACAAGGTTTGTATCTGTAAAGAAGAATTCTGGAGCCCTAAACTGTCCAAGGGTATCTTTAGTTTCAAATATAAAAATAGGAGCCTTATTGATAAGTTTATATGGACCACTTCGTGCTTTACTTCGGTATAGGTTAAAGATAAAAAACCTTTCTTCTCTCTTCCATTTGAATTTAGCTTCCCCATCACCTGCAACTCCTTCAAAATTCAGTGGCGGAGAAGCCTGTTCATATCTTTTGACCGTAACGGGATTAGATACCCCTATTAGAATTTCTCTTCTTTTCTTTACCAGAGTCACCTTATATCTGTAAGTCCTTCCTAAAATAGCTGTTGTGTCTTCATAGTGCAGACCAAAAACTTCGGCAAACCGTGGCTCTTTAAGCGCTTGACACAATAGTAAAAATTCCCACATTTCTATATCGTGTTCTTCTTGGGGCTTCTCGAAAATCATAGATTCCCAGATAGCAAAAGTCGAATCTCCCAAAATAGTCCTTGCTTTATCTCTATCGGCCTTCTTTATTGGGCGAGGAGTTAATTTTATCCATTCCTTATCGCCTTCCTCTTTTCTATAGATATAAACCCCTTCTTTTGGGAACTTGCCTTCAGATAGTAACCATCGCAATATCACAGTGGCTTCATCTGAAGTAGAAGCCATAACTTTTCCTTCCACCTTTTGGGCATACAGGGGAAGAAAAAGGGGGGATAACAGAATTACAAAACAGAATTTTTTGATTATGTTCATCTTATACCTCCTTTTTAACAACCCGACCTGTAGAAATGGCCATTTCGCCATTTCATATCAAAATGCACAGTCTTACATATTCCTACAATACAACCTCTCGCTGAAACACTACCACAAAACATTGTGGGGTTTGGAGTTTCAAAATGCAAATTAGCATTGATTTCTCCACTTAAAACCTCGCAATCTCCTTCAGCAAACCAAACATCATAATGAAATCCCAATACTGCACCCGCCTCAAGAGAGGCATTTCCTATAAAGCGCTCAATAGGACTATCGTATTCTATTTCGGCATTGACATCAATTCCGCCCCAAACTCGAGCATAAAAAATCCACCAAGTTCGTCGACCTGTATCTACATCTAATCCAGCACCAAAGGAAATCCCATTTTGATAAAACATCAGATATGAGGAAGCACTGAAACTTGAACTACAGAAAAAATTTAGAGATATTGGATGCGTATCTGTACCTATGTATATATGCCAGTCTGATTCTTCAAAGTGAAGTTCAATATCCCTTCCAGAAGCACAGACCAGTGTTGCTATATTTACCTCAACTGCAAAACCTGCATGGAAGGATGTAGTTGTAACGGTGATTTCAGCCCCTCCGTGGATTTTTGCACTCGTATTAGGATACCCACTTGTTAGTATGTAAACATCGCCTGTGAGTACAGCACTGCTTCCTCCTCCGCTTGTTCCTACGGTGATTTCCAATGCTGTATTTCCCCAGTACTTCTTTCCCTTATCCGGTCCTGGAGAACCGAATGGAACTTCAGCATATACTCCAAAAAGTGCAGAATTGTCTGGGATATATGAATCTCCAGAGTGTCTCATATGATAGAAAACTCTTCCTGTAAATCCATAGATTGACACGCCTGGAAAGACTGAAATTTCAATGCCTGTTACTCCTGCCTCAATAAACCAGTAATTGAAACTTGTAGACCCCTCTTCTTTATGTCCTATTATAAGCTCCCCCTCTATCCCAGCAGCAGAAGGCTTTTTGAGGGAGAATTCAAGGCTAGCTTTAAATCCTTCTCCATAGGTAGGATCTTCATCAAACCAGGTTACTTCACCACTAAATTCCACAGCGTCATTCTCAAAACTCACCGCTATGCTGTTCACCTGAGTATGGTCATAGCGAAGAGGTTCCTTTCGGAGATATATTTTTGCCTCGAATTCACTTCCTCCGGAACTGGAAAGAACCCATGTGATGGATCCATGAATACCCAACCAGTAGAGATCTCCTTCATTCCCTGCTCCGACCCTTTTCAAGGTGAGGCTAAATCCATGAAAACTTGCATTTACTTCGTCAGTCAAATCCACCCAGCTACCTATACCAATATTACCTTCGGAAGTTATATAAAACCCATTTACTGGGATAGGTTCGGTTTCTATACCAGAAATGTCAAAAGTAAAGTTGAGGTCCAAGACCAGTTTTCCCACCCCAGCTTCATAAGAAAGAATTCCACGAATTATATCAATAGTGAGGGAGTTATCATCACCGACATTTATCGTTCGGCTTCCAATACTTGTGGCCTCTATACTCCCCTCTTGTAAACCTTCATCGGTTATAGTAATAGCAAAGCTCATATCTTCATTAAGAAAGGGAACTGTTATAGTCCCGCCTATAGAACCTTCTGAGATTGTATTATCTTCGATGCTCACACTAAAGGAGTTTATGCTTCCGCCAAAACCCCTGTAGCTCCCATCCCAATCGAGATCATCCCGTGCTATGGAGCCATTCAAACCGCCACTGGAAACATAGAAGTTGTTTAGAGCAGTTATAGGGATTCTTTCCTCATGGTCCACTCTTAAGCCAAGAACTTCTGTATGTATTTCTATCGGGAATATTAATTCCCCCTCATTGAAAAATACACCTTTCCATTCTGGGGTGAATCCTGAAGGAGACTCTGTTTCAGAAAAATCCACCGTGATGTTTGAGGGATGTAAGGCGATGTTAGTATTATTTAAAAATGCAATATCTGCACTTATCGTTAAGTCTTCAGTGAGGTAAAACCAATCTATGTCCTCAAATGCAATAGAAACCCTATTTCCATCTAGATCTTTTACAGTTTCGGGAAGCTTTATCTCACCTTTAAGGGATAGCGATACTTCATTGTGGAAGACTTTAATTCGGGAATCCTCCGAAAGTCTTACCTCAAAGCCTTCAGGGTCTACTAACGGATAACTGTATTCATGCATTAACTGTTTCGAACCAGTTATACCATTTATGCAATTTAAACTAAACCAGTTTGGCGCAGTTTTAACCCAATTTTTAGGGGATTCATAGTCTAAACCACTACAGTCAATAGCCAAAGGGAAAAGCCACCACACGCTACCATAGATTCGGGCAATTGGCTTGATAAATCCGTCAACCTGGTGATTTGTCAAATATATAGTAGTGGCATGAAACTTAATCAAGGGATCAAAAGACAGAATAAGCCTTAAATCAGTATCAAATTCTATTCTCCCTTCGACTACTATCCAAGGAGCTCTTGATGGTTCTGATGGTGGCGCCACCCCATGCTCTTCTATTGTCTCATGCTCCTCTATTTCCCCATAAGGTATTAATTTTAGGTCTGAAAATTCAACATGGTAAATGGTAATACCGAAAGGATCGAGTTTTAGATTGCCTTTTCCGGAAAAATGGTCATGATCAGAATTTGATATATGAATTACTTCTATAACATACCCACCTATCTCAAAAGAAGTAAGTACTTCTTCATGTGGTGGTGGAGGAGGAATCGTTCCTGTTACATGTATAAGTTCTGGAATGAATTTATACTCCCAAATTTCACTTTTTCCCAAGGAGACTCCTCTTTTATCATATGCCACCACCTGCCAAGCATACTTCTTATTCTTTTCAAAACTTTTCGCAGATATGGGATATCTTAATGATGTACCAACAATATCATCCTTCTCAAACCATGCCTCATTTCTTTCCATAGCATCGAGTTTATATTGTC
>CAZQVU010000075.1:0-5511 GCA_964596885.1 uncultured Planctomycetia bacterium | reverse complement strand
GTCCTGTAAAAAATACTTGCAAAGAGGGATTATTGTGTTATAATGATGAGCCAGTAATTTTTAAAAGAGAGTTTTTAAATTTTTAACTTAAAAGGAGGAGAATTTGTGACTACAGAGCTTATAAAACAATTTTTAGAAGCAGGACTACATTTTGGTCACCAGACTAAGTGCTGGAATCCTAAAATGAGCAAGTTTATATATGGCGAGAGGAATGGTATCTATATTATAGATCTCCAAAAGACTGTTAAAAGCTTAGAAGAGGTGCGTAAGTTTGTAAAAGAGATTGCCTCAAGGGGTGAATATATCCTTTTTGTAGGAACCAAAAGACAGGCTCAGGATATAATAAGAGAGCAGGCTCAAAGATGCGGTATGTTTTATGTAAATCATAGGTGGCTTGGAGGTACGCTGACTAACTTTGAAACTATCAGAAAGAGCGTAGATCATTTTAATAGATTAAAAGAGATGAAAGAAAAAGGACTATTTGATAAATTATCTAAAAAAGAAGCATCTTCTCTGAATCAAGAGCTCACAAGACTTACCAAAAATCTCTCTGGTATAGTAAAGATGGATAAGTTGCCCGGAGCTTTGTTTGTTATAGATCCTCATAAAGAGGATATAGCTGTAAAAGAGGCCAATAAACTTAATATTCCAGTGATTGCTTTAGCTGATACCAATTGTGATCCCGATTGTCTGGATTATCCTATACCTGGTAACGATGATGCTATAAGAAGTATAAATATTATAACTACGATGGTAACAGATAGCATTATTGAAGGAAGACAAGAGTATCTTCAAATGCAGGAGACAGAGAAAGCCAAAGAAGAGAAAACTAAAGAAGAGCAAGAAGCCAGAAAATCAACCAGTATTTCTCAAGATGAAGAACTACCAGAAGAAGAGATTATAGAAGAGTTAGAGAAGAAGATATCAAGCAAAAAATCTCAAGAAAAAATTAGAGCTAAAAGGGGACGTAAAGAAGAGGAATAATATAAACCTTAGGGGAGTTCTGGTATTATGAAAGAGATAGAAAACATTAAGAAATTAAGAAGCAAAACAGGCGCTGGTATTATGGAATGTAAATTAGCCCTTAAAGAGGCAGAAGGTGATTTAGATAAAGCCATAGATATCTTACGGAAGAAAGGCCTTATGAAGGTTAGGAGGGTTTCAGCCAGAGTTACTAAGGAGGGAAGAATAGAGTCTTATGTCCATATGCATAATAAGATAGGTGTTTTAGTTGAGGTGAATTGTGAGACTGATTTTGTGGCAAAATGTGATGATTTTAAGCAGTTTACTAAAGATTTAACTATGCAGATTGCTGCCCGCAATCCATTATATATAAAGAGAGAAGACATCCCGAATGAGGTTATAGAAAAAGAGAAAGATGTTATAAAATCACAAATTGGTAATAAGCCAGAAGAGATAAAAAATGAGATTACTAAGGGCAAACTTGAGAAGTATTTTGAAGAAGTTTGTTTATTAGATCAGAGGTTTATAAAGGATGAAAAGATTACTATTGGAGATTATCTAAATTCAGTGATAGCTAAGATAAAAGAGAATATAGTAATTCGGAGATTTGTACGATTCCAGGTTGGAGAAGAAGTAGAAGAAAAGAATGTCTTTTAGAAAAAAACCAGTCTTTAAAAGAGTCTTGTTAAAACTGAGCGGCGAATCCCTTCAGGGTGAAAAGGGATATGGCATAGATTCTAAGAGTGTTACATCTATTGCTAAACAGCTGAAAGAGATCAATGAGTTAGGTGTTGATGTGACTGTTGTAATTGGTGGTGGTAACATTTTTAGGGGAGTTTCTGGCAAGGAGAATCACAATATTGACCGATGCACAGCAGATTATATGGGGATGCTTGCTACAGTTATTAATGGTCTTGCGCTTCAGGATAATCTTGAAAAATTGGGTGTTGCCACCAGAGTACAGACTGCTATCCAGATGCAGAAGTTAGCCGAACCCTATATAAGACGCCGGGCTATAAGACATCTTGAAAAGGGAAGAATTGTCATATTTGTAGCCGGTATTGGCAGTCCATACTTCACTACTGATACCACTGCAGCACTGCGAGCGATTGAGATTAATGCTGAAGTCATCTTAAAAGCAACTAAAGTAGATGGTGTTTATACTAAAGATCCCCAAAAATACAAGAAAGCCAGAAAACTCCAATCAATTACTTATATGGATTATTTAAATAAAGGCTTAGAAGTAATTGATGCAACAGCTGTAAGTCTGTGTATGGAAAATAATATACCAATAGTTGTATTTAATCTTTTAAAAAAAGGCAATATAAGACGTGTTATAACCGGTGAAAAGATTGGTACAATCATAAAATAGAAGATTATGGTTAATGATATCATAAGGGAAGCAAAACAAAAGATGGAAAAGAGCGTTGAGGTTGTGCATAATGAGTTTACAACTGTACGTACTGGCCGAGCATCTAGGGCTTTAGTCGAAAATATTAAAGTAGATTATTATGGTAGCCCTACGCCTCTTAAACAACTTGCAAACATTTCTATTCCTGAGGCTCGGCTCATTGTTATTCAACCATGGGATCCGACAGCTTTAGAGGCGATAGAGAAGGCTATTATGAAGTCAAATTTAGGACTTACGCCAAATAACGATGGTAAAGTTATCAGAATCTCAGTGCCTCAGTTGAGCCAAGAAAGAAGAGAAGACTTGATAAAAGTCGTTAAGAATATAGCTGAGGAAGGAAGGGTGTCAATAAGATCAATTAGGAGAGATAGTAATGATAAGTTAAAAAAAGCAAAATTATCAGGTGAAATTTCAGAGGATCAGGAGTTTAAACTCCATGAGGAGGTTCAGAACTTAACTGACAAATATATAAAGGAAATAGACAATCTTCTTGAACGCAAACAGAAAGAGATAAGAGAGGTTTAGAGGGCCGCTAGCTCATCCGGTAGAGCACCGCCCTTTTAAGGCGGGTGTGCCAGGTTCGAGTCCTGGGCGGCTCACCATTAGAATTTAATACGAGTAAATTTTGAAAATACTAAATACTAAAGTCTATATTACAACTTTTGGCTGACTACGGGGTAGGCAATGTCAAATGACCAAAATCCCAAAACAGTAACATTTAGGCTTTAAAATATTTGAATTTAGAAATTAGAATTTAGGTTTAAAAGAATTGTCCCCATCGTCTAGCCCGGTTTAGGACATCAGACTTTCGATCTGACGGCGCGGGTTCAAATCCCGCTGGGGACGCCACCAATTTACCTAAAGGCGAATTGGAAATAATAAATACTAAACGAAATACTAAACAAATTTAAAATTATAGTGTTCCGAATCTCAAAATGGCATAATTAGACAATAAGTTTGGAATTTGGGAAATTGAAAAATTAGATATTATTTAGGATTTAGAAATTAGAGATTAAGAATTTAATATATTATGTGTGGAATTGTTGGATATGTAGGAAAAAAAGAGGTAGTTCCTATATTAATGGATGGGTTGCGTAGGTTAGAATACCGAGGTTATGACTCTGCTGGTATTGCTGTTTTAGAAAAGGATAAAATTGTTCTTGCCAAGAAAAAAGGAAAACTCGAGTCCTTAATTAATTTTATCCATAAATCTTATCTTTCGGGCATTGTGGGGATAGGTCATACAAGATGGGCCACTCACGGTGAACCAACCGCAAAGAACGCCCACCCACATCTAGATTGTAAAAAAGAGATAGCCCTTGTTCATAATGGTATAATTGAAAATTTCGAGGACTTAAGAGAAAAACTTAAAGAAGAAGGGCATAAATTTAAATCCGAAACGGATTCAGAGGTTATTGTGCATCTTATTGAGAAGTTTTATCATGGGAATTTAGAAAAGGCTGTCTTAAGGGCTATAAAGAAGGTAAAAGGCGCATATGCCATCGGGGTTATTACAAAATATGAACCTTATAAGATAGTTGCAGCTCGCTGCGGCAGTCCTCTCATAATTGGTGTGGGGGAGAATGAAAATTTTATAGCTTCGGATGTTCCGGCAATCTTAACTCACACAAAGAAAGTTATCTATTTGAACGACTTTGAAATAGCAGTGATTACTAGTAAAGAAGTAAAGATTAAGGATATAAATGGCGAACAAAAGAAAAAGAAGATCTATAAGATTAAATGGGATATAAGTGCCGCTGAAAAAGGGGGTTATCCTCACTTCATGCTTAAGGAGATAGAAGAGCAACCCCAAGTTATTGAAGGTATTATCAAAAGGAGAATTAGTAACAAAAATGAAATAATCTTCGATGATGTCAATTTAACCGATAAAGAATTGAAGAGATACAAAAAGATAACTATTATTGCTTGTGGCACAGCAAGACATGCAGGGTTGGTTGGTGAGTATATAATTGAAAGATTAACCGATATTGATGTGGAGGTGGACTTATCAAGCGAGTTCAGATATCGAGACCCTCATATAAGCAAAGATGAACTAATTATAACTGTTACTCAGTCAGGTGAGACCGCTGATACCTTAGCCGGTTTAAGATTAGCTAAACATAAAAAAGCAAAGGTTATCTCAATTTGTAATGTTGTTGGTTCATCTATAACCAGAGAATCTGATGGTGTGATTTATACGCATGCTGGACCTGAAATAGGTGTAGCCTCAACTAAGGCTTATACTGCACAATTAGCCATCTTTTATTTATTAGCCGTCCATCTTGCCTGTATAAGAGGATTAATTGGAAGGAGAAAAAAGAAGAGGCTACTTGATGAATTTAAAAAAGTGCCTTATAGTTTAAGAAAGATATTGGAAAATAAAGAAGAGATTAAAAGATGTGCTAAAAGATATAAAGATGCAAATAATTTTTTACATTTAGGAAGATGTATAAATTATCCCAGTGCTTTAGAAGGGGCGTTGAAACTTAAAGAGATTTCCTATATTCATGCAGAAGGCTGTTCAGCTGGTGAGATGAAACATGGCCCTATTGCTTTAATAGATGATAAGGTACCCTCTATCTGTATTGCGACAAAATCCAGTACCTATGATAAGATGATATCAAATATTCAGGAGTTAAAAGCAAGATGTGGAATTGTTATTTCAATAGCTACAGAAAGAGATAAAGAGATAGGAAGATATTCGGATTGGGTTATTTATCTACCAAAGTCTACTGAGGAGTTATATCCGATATTAGTGGCTTTGCCTCTACAACTCTTAGCTTACTATATTGCTGTTTTTAGAAATTGTGATGTTGATAAGCCTCGCAACTTAGCTAAATCAGTAACTGTTGAATAATATCTATTTAAATGTTTTAAACATAAGTTAAAGTTAAAAGAGAATTTAGATTATTCAAGGTAAAGATTGGAAGGTAAGCCAAGGAATCTGGTCAAGAGGTAAGAGTAAAGTAGTTTATTGACAGTTGAGAGATTATATGATTAAATAGCAAAAAATGGGCGGTTAGCTCAGTTGGGAGAGCGCGTGACTTACATTCACGAGGTCGTAGGTTCAATCCCTGCACCGCCCACCATTTACTTTGCAGTTGTAAGTATTAAGTTCTAAGTTATAAGATTATCGT
>CAZQVU010000074.1:0-5735 GCA_964596885.1 uncultured Planctomycetia bacterium | reverse complement strand
ATATTAGCCATATTCTCTTTCTCTTTTCAGGATTCAAGTTTGCAACTGTAAGATATAATAAATAACCAAGTTGTAAGATACAAACAAACCTTAAATTTCTAATTACTCTAATTAACCTAATTTCTAATCAAATCCTGAGCACCAATTAATCAAATCCTAAATTCTAATATCTAAATCCTAAACAATATCCAATTTCCAATATTCCAAATCCCAAACCATCCTTAGTATGATAAAGTTTGAAACATTGTAATTTGTTATTTATAATTTGTTTAGTATTTAGTGCTTCGTGCTTAGGATTTATTCTATTAGGTCAATTAGAAATTAGTAATTCGTCATTTATGCTCTTTTTTTCTTTATCCTTAACCCTTAATCCTTATTTATTCTTAAGTTCTCTGATTCTTTCCTTGGCTTTTTTAGTCCAGTAATCTTCTTTCTTACTCAATTCTATCCTTTTCTGCCAGTATTCAATTGCCTTCTGATTATTGCCCAGATTTTCATAGGTTAGGGCAAGATTGGTATAAGCGCCTAAATAATTGGGATCTATCTCAATAGCTTTTTCAAATTGTTCAATGGCTTTCTCTGGTTGGTTTAAATAGAAATAGACTATCCCTAAGTCATTGTAGGCACAGGCATAATTAGGGTTAAAATCTATTGCTTTCTTGTAACAATCTATAGCCTTGTTATAATCCTTTTCTTTTTGATGAGAATATCCCTTATTACGCCAATATTCGGCCAACTCTTCTTTACTTATACCAGGAACTAATTTAGTTCCTCTTGCCTCAATCTGCCCTTCTTCTGTTTTCTCTTCTTTTTTCTGTCTTATCTGGTACAGTTTCTGTTTTATCCTTGTATCTTTTCCTTTCTTTTTGGTGGTTTCAATCTTTTGTTTAATCTCCTCTTCTGGAGTTACTTCAGACTCTTGCTCTGTTTTATCTTTTGCCTCTGACCCTTTTATCTCTGGTTCCTTTTGAGATTCTGCAGGTAGAGATTCTGTTAGATGAATATTCTCTGATTTAGCCACATCAAGATAATAGATATTTCCTTTCTTTGAAAGTGCGAAATCAACCATCTTATCAAGTTCAATAATAAAGAAGTCGACGCCATATAAGTCTTTACAGTCAGTCTTTATAGATTCATCCTCAAATGCCTTAATTGACTTAATCTCTCCTTCATTTATTGAAATCCTCTTAGGTACCTTATCTATAGAGCCGGCTACCTCACCCATTATATCAGCAATTATCTGAGAAGGCTCTTTAATTGTGTAAACAACTAATTTAACAGGTTGACTAAAACTAAATATTACTCTAATCCTTTCAGGATAGGATTCATAACTGAGTCTTTCAACAACAGGAAGAGTTGCCTGTGCAAAATTTACAGGTAATATAACTGAAAGGAGCAAAAGCCATATTTTTAATATGCCTTTTCCTACAATATCCTTTTTCACCCTAACACCTCATAGTTACTTGTTTAAATTAAAAATTATAAAAATCTTAGGGAGTCATAGTAAATATCTTTTTGGCTATCTCAGGATAACTGGCTATAAATCTCAACTCATCTTCAGTTAATGGTTTTTGAGTATGAACATTGGCATATCTTACCAGCTCAAGTATTTCTCTGGCTTCAGTCTCATCCTTAAACTCTATCTCCAGTTTCTCATAGACATTCCTGAAACCTTTTATACCACTATATTCACCTGCTGTAATCTTGCGTCCTGTTTCAATTATCTCTGGCTCACCTCGGCCAAGTTCTTCAAAATCATAAAGTTCATAATTGCGCCTGTCTTTCAAGGCACCGTCTGCATGAATCCCTGATTCATGAGCAAAGGCATTTGAACCAACGCCTGGCTGATTTATAGGAATAGGCACACCAAAGGCATACGAAGCGTATTTGGCTATTCTCCAGGCCATCGAAAGTTTTATCCTCTCATCCAACTGGTAATTCCTGCCTAAATCCCTTGAGTATTTTAAGGCTAAAATAACAGAAACTAAATCAGCATTGCCTGCCCTTTCACCCAAACCATTTACAGTAGTATTAATATAGGCATCAACTCCATTATCAATAGCCGCCTTAGCCCCTATAACTGAGTTGGCAACTACCATACCCAAGTCATTATGACAATGGATTTCAACAGGCAATTGAACCTCTTTAGCCAATTGTGAAATCCTCTCATAAATAGATAAAGGATTATCAAAACCTAAAGTATCGCAGTATCTTATTCTGTCAGCACCGTGTTCACGAGCCGCTTTAGCAAACTTTATAAGATAATCCATATCAGACCTTGAGGAATCTTCGGCATTTACACCAACTGTCTTTATTCCCTTGTCTTTAGCCAGATCTAAAGCCTCAATCATCATATTTATAATGTCTTCTTTTGTCTTTTTACCGCCAAATTTACCATCTATCATCTGTTTTGAAGTAGAGATAGAGATATTTAGATGTTCGATATCAGTAAGTTCCGTAGCCAGTTCAACATCACTGGCTAAAGCCCTTACCCAACCGCTTAAGATAATAGGTCTTAGCACTCCTCTTTTTGAAAGTTCAACATTAGCGTTTAGATAATTAGTCTCATGATGAGTTGTCGGAAAGCCCATCTCACTTTGATAAACACCCATCTTATTTAAATAGATATTTATCATCGTTTTCTGGAGCTTTGCCAAGCCGAGGCGGGAAGTCTGGACACCATCTCGATTAGTAACATCAATTATATAAATCTTGTTATTTTTTTTCATAATCTTACCCTTCTATTTTTAAATCCTGAATACCAATTCCTTAAAAATATAAACCCCTTGACTTATAATTTAATCAATTTAGCATCTATAATATTGTCTGCTTGTCTTATTTGACCCAATACTTCTTCAGAGACTTCTGCATCTACATTAAGGACAGTAATAGCCTCTCCACCAGGCTCTTTTCTTCCAAAGGTCATAGCAGCAATATTTATATTGTTGTTGCCTAATATTGTACCAATCTGACCTACTATTCCAGGTAAGTCTTTATTTCTTGTAATAATCATATAGCCACGAGGGACAGCATCAACATAAAACTCATCAATCTTAACAATCCTGGGATCTTGCTTGGTAAATAAAGTCCCGGCTATTTCACACTTCTTTTTATCAGTCTGAACCTTAACTGAAATAAGATTACTGAACTCTTCTATTTCAGACTGTTTACTTTCAATCACATTTATTCCCCTTTCTTTAGCAATTACAGTTGCATTTACATCATTTACTGGTTCCTCAAGTATAGGTGAAAGTATGCCTTTTAGTAAGCCGACTGTAATTGCTGAGATAGGATACTTACTGACCTCACCACTATATCTAACTTCAATCTCCTTGATGCGCCCTTCTACCAATTGACTCTCCAAAGAACCAATCTTTTCTGAAAGGTTTATATAAGGTTTTACCTCATCTATTATCTTTTTATCAATGGCGGGCAGATTGATAGCATTTTTATACACCTTGGAGATAAGAGCATCTTTGACCTGTTTGGCAATGTCTATAGCCACATTAATCTGAGCCTCTTCTGTTGAAGCCCCTAAATGAGGAGTAGCCACCACGCAATCAAGTTTTATTAAAGGGTTATCAACAGGAGGTGTTTCTTCATAGACATCCAGAGCAGCACCTGCTACTTTACCCTCATTGATGGCTTCAAGTAAAGCCTTTTCATCTACAATTCCACCCCTGGCGCAATTTATTATCCTCACTCCTTTTTTCATCTTATCAAATTCCTCTTTACTAATCATATAGGTAGTCTCTTCTGTCTTGGGAGTATGAACAGTAATATAATCGGATCTTTTAAGTAACTCATCAAAATCAACAATTTCAACCTTTAATGTTTTCATCTTCTCTTCTGAGATATAAGGATCATAGGCTATCACCTTCATACCAAAACTTATCGCTCGCTTGGCTACTTCTGTCCCTATGCGCCCTACACCAATTATTCCTAAGGTTTTGCCAAAGACCTGAGTTCCTATAAACTTCTTTCTATCCCACTTATTCTCTTTTAAGGAAAAGTTTGCCTGAGGTATATTGCGAGATAGGGCTAAAAGTAAAGAGAAGGTATGCTCTGCAGTTGAGATGGTATTGCCACCGGGAGCGTTCATAACCACAATACCCTTTAAACTGGCTGCCTCAACATCAATATTATCAACCCCAATACCAGCCCTTCCTATAACTTCCAGATTATCGGCTGCTTCTATTATATCTTTGGTAAGCCGAGTACCGCTTCTTATGATAATAGCATCATAATCCTTTATAATCTTCTTTAATTCCTCAGATGAGAGTTTTTCCTTTTCATCAACCTCAAAAGTATCTTCCTTTTTCAAAATATCCAAACCTTCTTTTGCCAAAGGGTCGCTTATTAATATCTTCTTCTTCATCTACACCCTCCATTTATTGACTAAAAAGAACCTGTTCTGCTGTCAATAAACCCTTACCTAACTCAAACTTATGCCCTAATCCTTTCAAGGTCTTTTCCAAAGCGCATATGGCAATTATCATATCATATTGATTCATATATCCCAAGTGAGCAACTCTAAAAATCTTTCCTTTCAAATGCCCCTGACCACCTGCTATCCAGATATCATCATTGCTGCGAAGACTCCTTACAATCTCCTGGGCATCTATGCCTTCAGGAACCTTAACAGCAGTAACAACATTGGATGGACTATCTTCGGCTAATAACTCCAGATTTATTGCCTTTATTGCCTGCCGCATAGCCTCACCCAACCTTTTATGACGCTGAATAACATTTTCAATGCCTTCTTCTTTTATCATTTTAATTGTCGCTCTCAGGCCAATGACTAATGATACAGCAGGTGTCCAGGGAGTATCACTTTTATCAAAAGACTTCTTAGCCCTCTTAATATCAAAATAGTACTTAGGTAAATCTGAAGTCTCTATTTTCTTATATGCCTTTTCACTTATACATATTGAAGATAATCCTGGTGGAATCATAAGGCCTTTCTGGGAGCCGGCAACAACTACATCAATACCCCACTCATCAGTCTTTAACTCCTCTGCCCCTAAAGCACTTATAGCATCTACCACCAAAACGGCTTCGTGTTCCTTTATAATCTCAGCAATGGTTTTAATATCTGTTTTTACTCCAGTTGAGGTCTCGCATAAAGTAGTAAAGACAGCCTTTATTTCAGGAGTTTCCTTTAAATGTTTTTTTATGACTTCAGGATTAACAGCCTTGCCCCATTCTACTTCAAGTGGTATTACATCTACCTTATAAGCTTCAGCAATCTCTTTCCATCTTTCGCCAAATTTACCACCAGTTACTGCTAACACTTTATCGCCAGCAGACAGAATATTAGCAACTGCTGCCTCCATAGCCCCTGTTCCACTAGATGAAAAAATAAAAATATCATTCTTCGTCTGATGTATATACTTCAATCCTTCAGTTACCTCTAATAGAATCTTTCTAAATTCATCTGTCCGATGATGAATTATAGGTTCAGCCATAGCCAACAGACTTTCTGGTGGAACTGGCGTAGGTCCCGGGGTTAATAAATACCTTTTTTTTAACATTTTCTTTTCTCCCTTTATATAATCTAACAATTTAGTTATTAGTTGCTATTGTAAAATATAAATAACCAAGATACAAGATACAAACAAATTTTAAATCTCTAATTGCTCTAATTAACCTAATTTCTAATCAAATCCTGAGCACCAATTAATTAAATCCTAAATTCTAATATCTAAATCCTAAACAATATCCAATTTCCAATA
>CAZQVU010000073.1:0-5757 GCA_964596885.1 uncultured Planctomycetia bacterium | reverse complement strand
CTTTGGCTATCTTTAACCAGAGTATAATCTCTAGTAAGATCTATTATCTCATAGCCCTCTATCTTCTCACCCTTCCTGACAAAATAAGTAGCGCCGCCTATATTAATCTGACCAACTATGCCACCAGTATATTCAATGAAACCATTATAGCCTATATCTAATGGCAATCTCTTAACAGATTTAAGTTCAAATAATGGTTCAGGTGGAGGCAATTCTACATATTTTGTGAATCCATCATTCTGAAAATATTTATCGTATTGTGAAAATTCTCTTTCTTTTTGTAAATCTATTATGGCCTCTTTATATCTATCTAAACCTCCTATCTTATCAGGGGGTTCAACAAATCTTACATTAGAGAGTTTTTTCTCTATATCGGGACCTCTTAGAAAAAAACCACTTTTATAAGCAACTATTACCAGTATCAATATAACAACTAAAATAAAAAAGATTAACTTTTCTATATTTTTTACTAGAAATCTATTATCCATTTATTTATCTTCTTTGGCTTCTTGGGTTAAAAAGACAATTACAGATATACCTAACTTAGCCTGAAGTTGTGACTCTTTTTCGTTTAGGGTATCTATATTAATAGTATTGACTAAGAAAATATAGTCAGATTCGGAAATATTATACAGAAATTTAGCCAAATCTTTAATTGATAAGGCAATCTTTAATTTTATGGGGAATATTCTGTAAGAAAATGGTTTCTCATCACCCACTACCTTATCTATGCAATCTAAAAACTCCACACCTTCTAAAATATCCACACCACTGTTAAACATTAAGGTAACTAATTCCTCTATTGCCCGCAGCTGGTGGGTTAAATTGACTACTTCTTCTTTGGTTGGAATCTTCTTCTCATATTCTTCAAAACCTAAAGCTTGGGCCTCTTTTGCTATTTTTAGTCCGGCTGAGGCAGCCTTTTCCTTTATTCTGTCCTGGGTTTTAAATATCTCTTCTTTAAATTTTAGAGGCTCTTTTACATCCTTAGGTAATCTGGTTGCCGGGCTATCTAATTCGCTCAACATAACCTCATTAATATATTCTAACTTATCGCTTTTTTGCTTTAAGTGCTTTATCCAGCTAGTGGTGGGTGCATTTTCCTTCTTTCTTTCAAAAATATTAAAAAGCCTTATCTGGGACTCTATCCTCTTCTGAGCTTTATTCTTAAGCCTTAATTTCGAGACAAAAATCATCCCTGAGGCTACAATACCAACCAGTAAAATAGTCACTATTATGAGACTGATAAGATTCTCCTTTATAAAAAGTTTTAAGAATTTCATCTTTTAGCGACCTTCTTTTCTTTCAAATCTTGCCTAATGATTTCGGGTATCTCCTTTTTTAATCCTAATCTTATAGTAAAAATAATCTTATAATCTACTTCTTCGCTTTTTTCCTCTTTGCTTGCTGGATCAGCCCTTAAAGTCTCAACATCTGAGAAATACCCTGATTTCTTCAAACTCTCTCTCAGGTCTTTCACCGTATCAAAAAAGCCTGTAGTTTTACCCTCAATTATCACAGCATTCTCTCTTTCAGGATCTGGTTTAAAACTAATAAGCCAAACATCTTTGGGGATTATAGTATTTATCTGAGCCAAGATATCCAACCAAAATCTCTTACTTTCTTTAATCTGATATAAGAGCTCTAATCTTGCTTTATAACTATCGATATCAGACTGAATATTCTTTATAATACTTTGTTTCTGTTGATACTGCTCGGTCTTGCTTTCTATTAAGGCTAAACTGTCTTTGATATCAGAAATATTCTGGGTATAAAAATAAGAAAGTATAAGAAAGAGTAAAATCATCATAACCTCAGAGGCAAATATATAAAATTTCCTGGCACTGAACTCCTTTATCTCTTTCTCTTCCTTAGGTAGTAGATTTATATCAATAGCCGGTGTGGTAATAGCCGATAACCCTGCACCTAAGGCTACAGCCAGACCGTCTTCTATCTCATCCAGATTAGCCTTTAAGAACCTGTTTGGTTTTATCTTCTTTAAAATATTTAACCTCTTTACCTCAATCTTTAAACTATTTTTAAAAAATCTCTCTATGTATTTTATCTTAGAAGTGCCTCCTGTAAGTAAGACATTTACAAAGGCTGCTGATTTATCAAATTCTTTCTTATAATAATTAATAGAACGAGTAACCTGCGTCGCTATATCATTCAAAACAGGATCAATGGCTTTTGAAATGGCATCTGAGCGTGGAGTAAGATTCTCGTCTCCTGTTGAACCTACCAGTGTAATAGCCTCTTTTCTCTTTAATTTCTCTGCTTCATCTGGTTTAATTCCTAATTTTTGACTTAATGCTTCAGTTAACTCCTTACCTCCTATGGGAATACTTCTTATCCACAAGCGTCTTCTTTTAGTAATAATCACATCTGTAGTCTTAGCCCCTATATCTAAAATAATAGAATTTTCTTTAATATCCTGATTAAATACAGTAAAATTATAAAGAGCGACTGGAGAAGGTTGAATAGAAACTATATCGATTTTTAATGGCGCAAGTTCCTTAAGCAAAGAATCTATTATATCTCTTTTTACTGCCGCAAGATAAACCTCCACTTCTGGACTTGTAGGCCTTCTGTAAAGCTGGTAATCCCAGATAACTTTCTCTATAGGGAAAGGGATCTGTTGTTGGGCTTCATATCTTACAACTTGTTCAACCTTCTTCTTAGAGATTCTGGGTAGTTTTACAAATCGAGTAAATATAGATTGACCAGATATAGAAACTATAACCTTACAGGATGATACCTTTTCACTCTTCAGTAAATTAGCCACTCCTTCCTGGATAGACTCTACATCCCTTAGTTCAATAACTCTTGCTTTCTCTAACTCAATATGATTTTTTACCCTTTTTAACTTTATGAGTTTAATAGAACTTGAACCTATATCTAAACCAATTAAATTCTTTATCATAACTTTAACTATATTTTTTTGCTTTTTTTCTAAAAAATTATTAAACCATCATACACTATTTCAGTAATTATTTCAACATAAAAATGAAATTTTTTTATTTTAAGGAAAAGTTACTATGGTTAAAATTGAAAATCTACTATTGACCTGCCGATAAATAGACTACATCTTTAAATTCCACAGGAGTCTCATATCTTTTCTGTTTATCCTGAAGCTTTACAGTGACCTCAACTGCTTCAGGTAAACAATCCTCACACCAACTCTTATACCAATTGCCAGAATCTACTACAGTACAGGCTTTCGCAGGAGTGCCAGTATAATAACATCTAAAATTCAAACTTATTATGTACTCAGCCATCTCTTTCCAGCAACCAGAATCTAAAGTTGAACCATCATAACTTGCGCTAAAATTCTTTTTGTACTTCTGTAATTTAGGATTATTCGTATCCGTAGTATCTAATCTATAACCTAAATGGGTCAAATCATACTCTCCTGGGTCTGGATTAAAATTATAAGCGGCTACAAAGGTTAATTGGTCTTTATCATAAGTAATGTCATCTATAGTATAGGTATAACTATCCAACCTTAAGGGTATGTGATTACTGCTATCATCTAATGGCCCAACTGTAGTTGAAGAAAAAGCACTACTAAGCTCCCTTGACATCTGATGAAGTGCTTCTCTTGCGTTTTGATATATCTGCAGCCTTGCTTCACCCTGAACCCATGATTTATTGGTTCCCATAAAAATGGCTGTTATACTGCTAAACAGGATAACCAGTATAACGCTGGCAATCAAAAGTTCCATCAAAGTAACACCTTTGCTATTACGGGTTGAGGCGAGCAATATATGTAACAAACTCTTCACTGAAATGCTTACCTCCTTCTGTCCAGATAACAGTAAGTTTAATTTCATCTAATCCTGTTGATAAATTTGTTCTATCTATCCGCCAAGAAAAACGACTGTCAAAGTTTCCTGTAGTACCATCGGCAGGCAGGTTATCATAACCATCTCGTTTTAATTCCTCCATCTTCTTCTGAGCATAAATAGTCGCCTCAGTCAAATCACTTGCCCTCTTTGAACTATGAAAGGCAACCGGAAAAAGGCTAAGAAGTCCCACTAAACCAACAGCAAATATAGTTAAAGCAATGACAATCTCTAATAAAGTAAATCCTGTTAGAGATCTATCTCCTATACCTGCTATTTTTAATTTTAAGTTATTCTTTTTCCCTGCGTTAATCTTTAAGGGAGTAAACCATTTTATTTTTTTCATCTTTCAAATTCCCATTTTCTAATCAATAAATATCTCCAATTTTTACTCTTCCGGTAACTGCAGAAACCGTTATATCAATCCTTTTATTCTTATCGGTGTTATTTATTGTGACAGTTCCTCCGTTAGATGTACCTTGAGGAGTAAATGTCGCTTTATTATCTGTAAAGGTTGTACTGAATACAACACTACTTGAAAGTTCTATCTTTTCGGTTTTGCCTACCTTGGTATTTAAGCCAGAGGGATCCTCATATATTGCCATTTCTAACTTATTAGCTACAGGAATACTAAAAACAACCTGATAATCCACATTCTTAGCCTCAGCGTAACTTTTAGCAGTGCGTAAAACCGAAGCGACTCTCCTTCCCGCGGTCTTAAGTTCAGCGCCTGAATAAAATCCAAAAAAGTATGGTAAGGCAACTGCAGTTATAATGCCAATAATAAAAAGCACTACTAAAGCCTCAATAAGAGAAAGACCTTTTTTTTCTTTTAGATTGAATATTTTTAAACTTATCATATCAATTACCAATTATTTATATCATCGCCACCACCACTATTATTAATTCCATCGGGTCCATTTGACCAGATATCAAAATAATCAGAATGATCTGGAGGATTATGGTTATCGCCAGGGCACTTATAATTATATGCATTACCCCACGGATCCTTAAAAGCATTCCCATTTAAATCATCGCTATCAAAACGCATATATGGACCATTCCAACCAGCAACTGAAGCAGTATTATCCATCAACCAATCCTTAAAATTATTACCTACACCTCCACCTGCTGGATATGAACCCACATCTGTCTCATACATAGATATAGCATTTTCTAAACTTGCAATATCTCCTTCTGCCTCTCTTTTCTTAGCATTCTCAACTGCAATGAAGGTGCCTGCTATAATCATACCAGCCAGAATAGATATTATTACTATAACCGTTAATAATTCAATAAGTGTAAATCCCCTGCTTCTCATAATCTTATCTCCTTGCTAAATCTACCAGTTTGTAATATCATCATTCCCTCCCCAGTTATTTCTTCCATCTGGACCACAAGACCAGAGGTCAAAATAATCGGCTCCATTATGTATACCACCTCTAAAATAGATATAATTATTACCCCACGGGTCCTCATAGGAGCCTAACCAGTCTATTCTATCCTTATCAAAATGCATATAAGGACCCCTCCAACCAGATACACCTAATCCTCTTTCAAGATGCCACCAGAATCCATTAAATATCCAGAAGCCTAGGGGATAATGGCCTGTATCTGACTTATAGACACCAAGGGCTGTCTCTAAAGCCGCTATTTCTGCCTCTGTCTTTCTTATTTTGGCTATCTCTATTACCTTAAAGGCTCCTCCTATTAGAACTCCTGCCAATACCGTGAAAATAACAATAACAATCAAAAGTTCAATAAGAGTCAAACCTTTATCTTTCACAGTAATCTTTCTCTCTGTTTGTATTATAGCACATCTTAAGTATTCAATCAATCTATCACATAGAGCCGAGTCTTGTCATAAGTGTAACAAGAGGTGAGAATAAAGATATCACAATAAAAAGCACTA
>CAZQVU010000072.1:0-5934 GCA_964596885.1 uncultured Planctomycetia bacterium | reverse complement strand
TTGTCTCTAATAAGTTCGGCTCTTTTAAAATCACGACGTCTGGGATCTAAAGTCTTATCTTCAAGTTTTTGTAAGTGTGCAGGTTGTATAAGAATGAATAACTTATTTATAGTTTCAATATCAACACTCTCTAAAATCCTGACATTCACTCCTAATCTTACTAAAGAAAGCAGCTCTATAGCCTCTTTGCTTGATATGGTGCGAGCATTAGATAATGTACCGTAAGCCCGCCATATCTTATCCTCCAGTTCTATCTCTTTATTGGTTACTAATGATGATCTGGCTTTCTTCTCGTAATCTATAACCTGTCGGATTACTCTGGTAATATTATCCACTATATCCTTTTCAGAATAACCTAAAGTGACCTGATTAGAGATCTGAAAGAAATTACCTGATGCCTCAGTTCCCTCACCATATAGACCCCTCACAGCCAAATTAAGTTTGGATATGGTCTGTAATACCTTATTTATCTGTCTAGTCATAACTAAAGCTGGCAGATGGAGCATAACTGAAGCCCTCATACCAGTGCCTACATTCGTAGGACAGGCGGTTAAATATCCCCATCTTGCATTATAAGCAAATCTAAGATTTGTTTCGAGACTTGAATCTAACCTTTCAATCAATCTGAGTGCCTCCTCCAGATTGAAACCAGAACGTATAACTTGAATCCTTAAGTGGTCTTCCTCGTTTATCATACAGGAGAATATCTCTTTATCACTAATAACTACTGCCTTTGAGTCTGAACCAGCAGCCAACTCTGGACTGATAAGATGCCTTTCTACCAAAAATTGCCTATCTACCGTAGACAGATTGCTCATCTCTAAGAATATTGAATTCCTAAGATAATCTATTTTATTCAAAACAGACTTAATAATAGACAACACCTTTTTCTTTTGTCCGCTGTCTGCCCAATGAGAGAAAGGAATATTTTCTAGATTTCGAGCAAACCTTATACGAGAACTCATAACTATCTCAGATTCAGGTCCTGTCCCTTTAACCCATTCGCTGGTTTGATTAATCAGATCATTCAATCTCATCTTTTATCTTTTACTCCTTTTACTTTTTAGCTCTTTTATCTTATCCCTTAGTTCAGCTGCTCTTTCAAACTCCTCCTTTTCTATAGCCTCATTCAATTGTCTCTGCAACTGCTCTATCTGTCTACTAATTGATGCCTTCACACCTTTTATCTCGGGTATCTTACCCACATGCTGTAATGAACCATGTATCTTCTTTAATAATGGAGCCAATCCTTTCTTAAAAGTCTCATAACACTGACTGCAACCTAACCTACCTATCTTTCTGAAATCATCAAATGTAAGACCGCAGTTAGGACACCTAAATGTAGTCTCTTTGGTAACTTCCTCCAATTCAGGAAAATCAAAATCTGTCAATTCAGCCAAAAAATCTGCTAAACCAAATTTCTTATTAGCTATAATTCCCTTTTTTATAGCGCATTCTTCACAGACATGAATCTCTTGAACTTGGTCATTTACGATCTCTGTTACATGAATGGTCGCTTCATTCTTATGACATATATCACAAAGCATATCTTACTCCTTTAATTCTGGTTAATTCTCTAAACTCATCTATAAATTCCTTAGTCATTTTACCAGGTTTGCCATTACCAATGACATGGCTATTTATTTGTGTAACCGGAATAACTTCTGCGGCTGTGCCAGTCAAAAAACATTCATCTGCATCAAATAATTCATCAAGTTTCATCTTTTTCTTTTCAACCTCTACATTCTTTCTATGAGCAATCTCAATGACTGCATCTTGAGTAATCCCCTCAAGGACCCCTACATCAAGAGAGGGAGTAACTAACCTTCCATCTTTAATAATAAAGATATTATCCCCGGTGCATTCACAGACATAACCTTCAGGATTGAGCATCAGCGCCTCTTGAACTCCTGACTTTATAGCCTCAATCTTAGCCAGTATATTATTTAAATAATTAAGGCTTTTAACAATAGGCGGTAAAGCCTCAACGCTATTTCTTCTCGTCCTCGCTACAATAATCTTAAGACCATCACTGTAAAATTCCCGAGGATAAAGTGAAATCTTATCTGTAATAATGATTATGCTTGGTTCTTTACACTTTTGAGGATCAAGACCTAAATCACCTATGCCTCTTGTTACCACTAATCTAATATAGGCATCTTTTAATCCATTGGTTTTTAAGGTATTAATAATAGCTTCCTCTATTTCCTTTTTTGATAAGGGGATTGTAAGTTCAATACCTGCGGCAGAGTTATATAGACGGTCTATATGCTTTCTTAATTGAAATATCAAACAATTATAAGAACGGATACCTTCAAAAACTCCATCTCCATATAAAAATCCGTGGTCAAAGACTGAAATCTTTGCTTCATCTTTATCGACTAACTTACCATTTAAATAGACCTTTATCCCCATTTAATTAACTCCATTTTGATTTAAAAATCTGCCATCTTTAATCTTAATAACCCTATCTGCTACCTTATTCATAGATTCGTTATGACTTACAATCATAAGAGTCTGATGATTCTTCTCATTAAAACTTCTTAATAAATCAATTAATCTTTCTGAACTTTTAGAATCAAGATTGCCTGTTGGCTCATCACATAGAAGAAGTTCTGGTTCATTCATAAGGGCTCTTGCTACAGCAACTCTCTGCTGCTCGCCGCCTGAAAGTTGATCTGGTTTATGATGAGCCCGGTTTATTAGGCCGACTTCATCCAATAACTCATAAGCCCTGTTATAAACCTCCCTTTTCCTCATCTTTCTTGCATTCTTTATCAGAAAAGGTAAAATAACATTTTCTAAAGCAGTAAACTCGGGCAAAAGATGATAAAACTGAAAAACAAAGCCTATCTTTTCATTTCTCAATTTAGCCCTTTTATTATCAGATATTTTATATAAATCTACACCATCTATTAAAATTCTTCCTTTAGAGGGGCAATCCAATCCACCTAATATATGCAGTAGAGTTGATTTACCTGCGCCTGATGGACCAATTATAACCAATATTTGAGCACGCTTAATCTCTAAATCCAGACCTCTTAATACATGAAGTTTCTCTTTTCCGCTTGGATAATATTTATGGATGTTATTCGCTTTTAGAATCACATCATTCATATCTCAAGGCCTCAACGGGATTGAGTCTAGCTGCCTGATAAGCCGGATATAAGGTAGCCAGATACGAAATAATAACTGCAGATAAGGCAATTATCAATGAATCGCTCCATTGAATCTGAACTGGCAAAGCACCAATATAATATATATCTTCAGGCAATCTTATAAATTTATAGGTTTTAAGCAAATAACAAAGCAAAAAACCTAAAGAAACACCAATGCTTGTGCCCACTATTCCAATAATTAACCCACAATAGGTAAATACCGAAGCAATGCTACTTCTTGTTGCGCCAAGAGATTTTAATATGCCAATATCTTTTGTCTTCTCCATAACTGTCATAATCAAAGTGCTGATTATATTAAAGCAGGCTACTAAAACAATCAAAACCAGAATTATAAACATGGCTGTCTTCTCCAGCTTAAGGGATGAAAATAGATTCCTATTTACCTCCATCCAGGTTCTAACCCAGTAACCAAAACCCAATCTTCTTATTATGGCTTCTTTAGTCTTTTGAGCCAAGAAGAGATTGTCACATCTTATCCCAATAGCACCTATCCGATTATCAGTTTCAAAGAACTCCTTAGCATCAGATATAGATATATAGACTAAATTCAAGTCGTATTCATACATACCAGAATTGAATATACCACAAACCTCAAACTTAAATTCCTTTCTATTAACAGGAGATATGGCAGTAATTCTATCTTTCAGATTTAAATTTAAAACCTGAGCCAACTGAGAACCTATTACTATGTTATCATCCTTAGGCAAAGAGCCTTGGACAAGATAATCTCTTATATTAGAAACTTGGGGTTCTAATCTTTTATCTATCCCCCGCAATAAAACACCTATAGCCTGATTTCCCTTGGTAAGCATAGCCTGTCCTTCAATAAAAGGACTGGCTCCTTTAATATGCCCAATATCTTTTATTCTATTAATTATATCTTCTGGATTAGCGATACCTCCTGGTCTTTGAATATAAATATGTGGATTAACTCCTACAATCTTTTGACGTAAGTCATTATCAAAGCCCGTCATAACAGCCAGTACGACAATCAAGGTCATAACTCCGATAGCTACACCTAAGACTGAAATAAAGGTAACTATAGAAATAAATCTGCTCTTATGCCTTGATCTTAGGTATCTTAAAGCAACTTTAATTTCAAATCTCATCTCTCTTTAAGAAAGTAGCAAGTAGCATGTAGAGAGTAGAGAGAAAACTATTTCCATTTCTGGATTAATGACTCCAGCATTGCTCTAATCTCATTTAAAACTGCTACTCTTTTATCTATCGTTTTTTTGATAATAACTTTTTTAATCTTTTATATCTTCCTCCTACTCTCTACTTTCTACTCGCTACTCCTATAGGGTTTAAGTTGGGGAAATAAAATCACCTCTCTAATCGAGGCTTTATCTGTCAATAACATAACCAATCTATCAACCCCTATACCTAATCCTCCTGCAGGAGGCATACCATATTCTAAAGCCCGTAAAAAATCCTCATCTATCTTGTATATCTTATCCTCGTCCTCCTCGTGCTGGGCATTAATTCGTCTGGCTTGCTCAATAGGATCATTAAGCTCAGAATAGGCATTGGCTATCTCTATACCAGCAATAAACAATTCAAACCTCTCTGCCAGCAAGGGTTTATCCTTCCTTGTCTTAGCCAGGGGACTTACTTCAGTAAAATAATCAGTAAAAAATGTAGGTCTTTTCATCTCCTGTTCATCTAATAAATCCTCGGCTAACTTTAATAAAGATGAACGACTAATACCTTTCTTGATATCCATACCAAATCTTTTACTCAAGATTTTCTTAAAAGCTTCAGGATCTTTCTCTTCAGGATCAATACCAATGGTCTCAGCAAAAGATTTCCTTATCCAGGGAGGAGTTAAATCGATCTCTTTCTGCTGGTATTTAATTTTTAAAGTACCTAAAACCTCTTTAGCAACATATGTTATAAGTTCCTCGGTCAATTTCATCATATCCTTATAGTCAGCATATGCCTCGTAGACCTCTAACATTGTAAATTCAGGACTATGTTTGGTTGATATTCCCTCATTTCTAAATGAGCGGTTTATCTCGTATATCTTCTCAAATCCCCCTACAAGGAGTTTCTTTAAATATAGCTCCGGTGCTATCCTGAGATAAAAATCAATATCATAAGTCTCATGGTGTGTCTTAAATGGTCTACCTGCTGCTCCTCCTGAGACATAATGCATCATAGGAGTCTCAACCTCAAGATAACCCCTGTTATTTAAAAACTCTCTTATTCTTTCTATAATCTGGGATCTAGTTTTAAAGAGTTCTTTTACCTTCTCATCTGAGATTAAATCTAAGTACCGCTGTCTAAATCGCGCCTCAACATCTTTTAAACCGTGCCACTTCTCAGGTAGAGGTCTTAAGGATTTGGAAAGAAGATATAAATTGACGACCTGAATAGTCTCCTCCCCTGTTTTAGTCTTAAAAAGCCTGCCTTCTACTCCTATAATATCACCTATATCTAATCTCTTGAAGAGCCAGAGGTTATCCTTAGAGACTAGGTTCTCTTTTATATAGAGCTGGATTTTGTCAGTCTCATCCCTTATATCTAAGAAAGCGCTTTTACCGTGACTCCTAAAAGCCTTTATTCTTCCTGCAACCCTTACTGAAAGACCCTCTTTAAACTCTTTCCTTGCTTTATTTATAGAGTGAGTTCTTTCAAATTTAGCCCCATAAGGGTCGATTCCTCTCTCCTTAACTTCTTCTAATTTTTTTACTCTTTGTTTTCTAATTTCATTTAAGTTTTTCATTTTTAATGATATTATAAATTATAGAGC
>CAZQVU010000071.1:0-6036 GCA_964596885.1 uncultured Planctomycetia bacterium | reverse complement strand
TAATAGATTTTTCTTTCTTAGAAGCTTTTTTATAGCGTAAATAAATACTTTCTAAGTATTCCATCTTGGCTTTAAAAGTCATAATATACCCCCTTTCTGGGAGTATATTTTGAGTAACATTATTTATGAGTCAACGAAACATTTCAGATTTAATTTCGGTAACATTTAATATGAGTCAATTCGTTCAGTTTTAAAATTGTTGACTTTTAAAATTCGCTTTGTTATAATAACTTCACAATCTTTAACTATTGAAAATTTCAAGGAGGCATTATATATGGGAATGTGGGTTGGTGTTGGCCGTAAGGCTCGTCGTTGCTATGGCTTTGATGAAATTTCTTTAGTGCCGGGTAACATTACAATAAATCCGAATGAGGTTGATACCAGCTGGGAAATCGCTGGTATGAAATTTCAGATTCCTATAATCGCCGCTGCTATGGATGGTGTAGTTGATTCTAAATTTGCTATTGAAATGGGTAGATTAGGCGGTTTAGCAGTATTAAATCTTGAAGGAATTCAGACCAGATATAGTAAACCTGATGAAGTTTTTAAAAAGATAGCAAGAGCAACCCCTCAAGAAGCAACTAAATTAGTTCAAAGCATTTATGGAGAACCTATAAAGAAGAGATTAATTAAAAAAAGAATAAAAGAGATTAAAAAAGGTAAAGTAAAAGCTGCAGTTAGTTGTATTCCGCAAAGGGCTGAAGAGTTTGCCCCTATAGTAGAAGATGCAGGAGCTGATATTTTTGTTATACAATCTACTGTTACCACTCCTAAACATAAGTCGAGTGAATATAAGGTCTTAGATTTTTATAAATTCTGTAAGAAGGTAAAAATTCCGATTATCATTGGAAATTGTGTAACTTATCAAACTACCTTAGAGTTGATGGAGACTGGTGCAAGTGGATTGTTAATTGGCATTGGACCAGGAGCAGCCTGCACGACAAGAGGTGTTTTAGGTATTGGCGTACCTCAGGTTACTGCCACCTGTGATGCAGCAGCAGCCCGTGATTTTTATTATAAAAGGACCGGGAGATATGTTCCTATAATAACCGATGGTGGTATGGTTACTGGTGGTGATATCTGTAAAGCCTTTGCCTGTGGTGCAGACGCAGTAATGGTAGGTTCTGCCCTGGCTAGAGCAAAAGAGGCTCCAGGTCGAGGTTATCATTGGGGTATGGCAACATCCCATGCCAACTTACCTCGAGGTACGAGAATTAAAGTTGGTACTACAGGAACATTGAAAGAGATACTCTTTGGGCCGGCTAAAGTCGATGATGGTTCCCAGAATTTAGTAGGTGCCCTTCAAACTTCTATGGGAAATGTGGGAGCAAAAAATATAAAAGAGATGCAACTAACCGAGATTATAATTGCACCTTCTACTCAGACAGAGGGTAAAGTTTTTCAGGCTGTTCAACGTGTAGGTATGAAGAAGTGATCAGAACACACAATTGCAGCCAACTCAATTTAGATAATGTCAATCAAAGGGTAATATTATGTGGTTGGGTTCACAGAAGAAGAGATCATGGCAAATTAATTTTTATCGATATAAGAGATAGATTTGGTTTTACTCAGGTTGTTTTTGTAGAAGACGATGATAGAGAATTATTCAACAAGGCTAAAGAATTAAAGAGCGAGTATGTCGTTTCTATAGAGGGTATTGTAAATAAAAGACCAAAAGGCACTGTGAATGAAAAGATTCCGACAGGCCAGATAGAAGTCCAGGCTAAAGGTTTAGAGATTCTAAATGAATCAAAGACGCCTCCATTTGAAATAAGAGATGATGCAGAATTAACTGAAGAACTTCGTCTTAAATATAGATATATAGATTTAAGACGACCCAAAATGATGGCTAATATCTTACTGCGCCACAGGGTCTTAAGGGTAACCAGAGACTGTTTAGATAATTTAGGTTTTATTGAAGTAGAAACTCCTCTTCTTACCAAAAGCACACCCGAGGGAGCAAGGGATTATCTGGTTCCCAGTCGGATTAACCCAGGAAAATTTTATGCTCTACCTCAATCCCCTCAGTTGTTTAAACAGATACTGATGGTTTCTGGCCTCGATCGCTATTTTCAAATAGCCAAGTGTTTCCGCGATGAGGACTTAAGGGCAGATCGCCAACCAGAATTTACTCAACTCGATTTAGAGATGTCTTTTGTAGATGAGAATGATATTTTTAGAGTCTGCGAAGAGGTTCTAAAACAGATATTTAAACAGATTTTTAATGTTGATTTAGAAACACCTTTTCCAAGAATTGCCTATAAAGAGGCGATGGAAAAATACAAAACTGATACTCCTAACCTGGCAAAGAAAGAAAATGAATTTAAGTTTATCTGGGTTGTAGATTTCCCCTTATTTAAATACAATGAGGAAGAAAGAAGGCTTGAGTGTCAACACCACCCTTTTACAGCTCCTTGTTCTGATGATATAGATTTACTGGATGAAGACCCTCAGAGAGTAAGGTCAAGAGCCTATGATTTAATTCTTAATGGGGTTGAGATTGCCAGTGGCTCAATTAGAATCCACAAAAGACAAATTCAGAAAAAGATTTTTGAAATAATAAAGATATCCGAGGAACAAGTAAATAAAAGGTTTGGGTTTTTGCTTGAGGCGTTTGATTACGGTGCTCCTCCACATGGAGGTATAGCTTTTGGACTAGATAGATTGATTGCCTTATTGACTAATTCTGAGAGCATAAGAGATGTTATAGCCTTTCCAAAGACCCAACGGGCTATGTCTTTATTGACTGGTGCGCCTTCAGTTGTGAGTTCGAAACAACTAAAGGAATTGGGTATAGATATTAAACCTAATAGGGCGTCACAAAAGTGCCGCCCTTGATTACACCGATTAAAATTTTAGACGGGAACGAATCTTGCGACAGTTTATTAAACCTAAAAATAGGGAGGTAGATTAAGATGCTAAAGAGATTTATAATTTTGTCCTTTGGTCTGATTATTTTAGTTATAGTTACCTCTGGTTGTATAAGTGTTAAATCGGTAGAACATAAAAGGGTGGATATAGAGTCAATAGGCAACAGAGGATATATTTTAGGAGGTCAGCGGCATCCAGAGGATTTGGTAAAAGATAAAACCAGGAGATACCTTCAGGTAGATATTGACTTGTCTGAACTTCAATATTATGGACCACCAAAGAAAATCGAAGAACAGAAGGAACCAAAAGTTAAAGAGTTACCTGAAGAGCCAAAAGCAAGTCAGGAATTTAATAGAGGATATTTAGGAACCAAAGCAGGAAAAGAAAGGGAAGAGGAAGAGGTAATTATAGAATACAAAGGCCAGCCTCAAAGAATAAAAGAGGAGGAACCAGAACTTTCCAAAGAGCCTGCCTATTCGATTTATACGGTTAAGAAAAACGAAAGCCTATGGGATATCGCTGGAAAGCCAGAGATTTACGGTGACCCCACTAAATGGAACCTAATCTACGAAGCCAACAAAGACATTATAAGTAAACCAGATTTAATAAGAGCAGGGATGAAACTAAAGATTCCTCGTTGATTAAAACTATCTTAAGATTAAAAAATGAAAGAAATCATCGACTTGTATAATAACCGGGAAGCGAGTCTTTTGTTTGGCAAGCATGATGAGAATTTAAAACTCATTAAGGCTGAATTAGGGGTAAATATCGCCTCAAGAGGCGACAAGATTACCATTATTGGTGAGGAGGAAAATGTTGTTACAACTTCTCGGTTATTCAATGAACTACTTTCTATTATCAGAAAGAATCAAATAATAACCAAGAAGCAGATAGAGGATTCCCTAAAGGCTTTAAAAAGAGACCCCACATTTAAATTAGATAGGTTTCTCCAGGATAAGATAGAGGTTTCGCCTAAGAAAGCGCCAGTTATTCCCAGAACTGAGGGTCAAAAGGAATATGTTGATGCCATAAGAAGATATGATATAGTCTTTAGTATTGGTCCGGCCGGGACAGGCAAGACTTATTTAGCCATGGCTATGGCCGTAAGCAATCTCCTCAAGAAAAGGATTAGCAGGATTATTCTAACCAGACCTGCAGTTGAGGCGGGTGAAAAGTTAGGTTATCTACCCGGAGATTTATATGAAAAGGTCAGTCCCTATTTAAGACCTTTGTATGATGCTCTATATGATATGATGGAACCAGATAGGATAAAGACTCTTATAGAAAGAGGTATTATTGAAGTAGCACCCCTTGCTTTTATGCGAGGTAGAACACTTAATGATTCTTTTATAATTTTAGATGAGGCACAAAATTGTACACCAGAACAGATGAAGATGTTTCTTACGCGTTTAGGTTTTGAATCAAAGGCAGTTATAACAGGTGATATAACTCAGAGCGATTTGCCGGGTGGCCATCCTACAGGCGTGCTTGAAGTGCAGGATATTTTAAGTGATATCCAGGGGATAAAATTTATCTATCTTACAGGCAAGGATATAGTAAGACACGAACTGGTTCAGCAAATCATTCGTGCCTACGAAAAATTAAAGAAACAAAAACATGGTAACGCTAAAACCTAAATTTAATCTGAATATCTCAGGCCTCTTTACGAAACTTTTAATGTTAGCACTATCTGTTCTTTTTATTGGTTTGGCTGTGTTCATCATTACCCTTGGTCCCCGACCATACAAAGGAGGACTACAGGAGGGAGAGATAGCCAAAGAGACTATTCGAGCACCTTTTGATTTCTTTGTAAGAGGCGAGATTAATGAGGAAGCAACCAGGTTAAAGAAAGAGGAAGCAGCTCGTAAGGTAAAAGAACTATATAATATAAGCAGTAAAAAATTAGAAGAGGCTCTCAAGGAAATCTCTTTATTTTTTGATAAAGCATATGAGCTTATAAGTAATGAAAAGTTAAATCAAAAGCAGAAGATTCAAGCCTTAAAAGAAGAAAGCAAGATAGAGTTAAGCACCACATTGCTTAATTTTATTGTAGTTTCAAAGATTGAATACCTCAAAGATATTGAGGATAAACTTTATGAGATACTTAAAAAAGTTATGAATAAAGCCATTATGCTTAAAGAGGATAAGAAAAAATTAACTGAGACTACTCAATATATTATAATTAGAAATGAAAAAGATGGTTCAGAGGATGAAGTTTTAGTTGATAGCATATGGACAATAGATGAAGCTGCAGATTATGGCAAGAGATTAATTAAAGAGAGATTTGTAGATGATATAAATGCACAGAAGTTATCTATCATATTGCTTAATTATGTTATAACAGATAATCTAATTTATAATCAAGAACTCACTCAGCAAAGAAGGCAAAAGGCAATAGATGAAGTCTCTCCTGTCTATAAGCAGATAAAGATTAGAGAGAATAATATTATCGTTGCCAAGAATCAGTTGGTTACTAAGGAGCATTGGCGTTTTTTGAGAAAACTCCAGGAGATTCAAAACACCAAAGAAGCAAAGTCCAATCTTAAATATTATCATCTCAGCATAGGTATGTTTGTTGCGATACTATTTTTGCTTTTCTGGGCTTATCTAAAGATATACGAGGCTAAAATTATATCCAACAATAGATATCTTGTTCTTTTCGGCCTTCTTTCACTTATTATTCTTATCATATCAAAGGCTATATCTATGTCTTTTCTATCAAGTTATCTCATTCCTTTAGCCAGTATTTCCATGCTTTTGGGTATTTTGTTTAATTTTAGATTAGCCATAATTATGACAGTCTTTTTGGCTGTTATGGCGAGTCTTATAACAGGGGAACAGTTAGGCACTTTCTTATACGGTTTATGTGGTGGTTTAGTTGGAATCTTTTCTGTAAGGAGTATAAGACGAAGATCTCAAATTTTAAAGTCTGGTCTTTTAGTTGGAGTTATTAATTCTGTTGTTATTATAGGAATTGATATTTCACATAATTTAGAAACCCTCGCCGTTTTAAAAGACAGTTTATGGGGTATCACTAATGGTGTTATCTGCGCTTTCATCGTCACTGGCATTCTGCCCATTCTTGAGTACCTATTTAATATAACTACAGATATTAGTCTACTTGAACTTTCTGACTTAAATCATCCTCTCTTGAAAGAAATGGTT
>CAZQVU010000070.1:0-6248 GCA_964596885.1 uncultured Planctomycetia bacterium | reverse complement strand
GATATTGGGATTTGTTTAGGATTTAGATATTAGAATTTAGGATTTGATTAATTGGTGCTCAGGATTTGATTAGAAATTAGGTTAATTAGAGTAATTAGAGATTTAAAAAAAGATTTGCAATTTGATTAAGGGAGGTCTTGGAGGGTGAATATTTATTTAGTCGGCTTTATGGGAACAGGAAAGACATCTGTAGGGAAGGTTTTGGCTAAAGAACTTAATATGAGATTCGTCGAAATGGATGAGGTGATTGAACAGAGAGAGAAAAGGCCTATAACTGAGATATTCGCAAAAGATGGAGAAGAGGTCTTTAGAAAGATAGAGAAAGGATTGGTAGCCGAGATCTCTAAAGAGGATAATCTGGTGGTTTCCTGCGGTGGTGGGGTAGTTTTAGATAATGAAAATATTAAGAATCTTAAAAGTTCTGGTATTATGATTTGTCTTTGGGCAGAGCCTGAGATTATTTATGAAAGAACCAAGAATCAATTTCATCGACCCTTATTGAATGTTAAAGATCCTAAGAAAAGAATTAAGGAGTTGTTTAACTACAGGAGACCTTTTTATGAGGTATCAGATTATAGCATAGATACTTCGAATCTAAGTATAAGAGAGGTTGTGGATAAGATAATAAAGGTGATAAAAAATAAGAAAGATTGACTTATGGAGATTAAAGAGTATCTAATTGCACTCAATATGATTGGTAATTTAGGAGTTAAAAAACTTAGAAGACTCTTGGATGAATTTTTAGAACCTGAGAAAATCTTTAAGGCGCCTTTGTCAAGATTGATGAGAATACCAGGTATAGGTGAAAGCACAGCAGAAGGCATTAAGAATATTCTAAATTCAAGAGAGTTTAAGCAAGAGTTAAAAGTAATAGAAAAAGAAAAGATAGATATTAAGACTATCTTAGATGAAGACTACCCAGTTAATTTAAAAAACATTTATGATCCCCCTATTGTGCTTTATATTAAAGGCAAGATACTTCTAAAGGATGCCATAGCGGTTGCCCTTGTTGGCTCACGAAGGGCTTCCAAGAGGGGATGCAAAATTGCCTACAGATTAGCCAAGGAGTTGGCTTATTCAGAGATGACTGTAGTTTCAGGTTTAGCCAGAGGAATAGACTCAGCCTCTCATAAGGGTGCTTTGGATGCAGGTGGAAGGACTATTGCCGTTATAGGAAGTGGACTAAAGGTGGTATATCCACCTGAAAATGAGGACCTTTTTAATAGGATAGCCGAATCTTCTGCAGTAATTTCAGAATTTCCTTTATATCTACCACCCAATAGGCAAAATTTTCCGCGAAGAAATAGGATTATAAGTGGTTTGTCTTTGGGTGTAGTTGTGGTTGAGGCAGGAAGAGATAGCGGTTCTCTTATTACAGCAAATTTTGCCCTGGATGAGGGAAGGGAGGTCTTTGCTGTGCCCCAGAGCCCAGGTTTTTATAATTCCGAAGGGACAAATCAGTTAATAAAAAGAGGTGCAAAGTTAGTAGAAAGTATTGATGATATAATAGATGAATTGAATCCGCAGATTAAAGAATACATAACCGTAAATAAGGATAGGGAGTTAAGGTCTGGTTCAGAATTAAAGCCCTTTGACTTTGAAAAGATAGAAAGGGATGTTTATGAACTCCTTTCAGATAAACCACAACGATTGGAGGAATTAAGCGAAAAGAGCAACTACACCAGGCAGGATATTGCAGCCTCTTTATTTTCATTGGAGATTAAAGGGATGACAAAGAAGGTATCTGGCAATCTTTTTATTAAGAGTAAGTTAGGTGATAAAATTTGAGTAAGAATTTAGTTATAGTAGAATCTCCAACGAAGGCAAAGACTCTAAGTAAGTTTCTGGATAAGTCTTATAAAATTGAAGCCTGCAGTGGCCATATAAGGGACTTACCAAAAAGCAAGATGGGAGTGGATATAGATAAAGGCTTCAAGCCTCACTATGTTATTATCGCAAAGAAGAGGAAGATTGTCTCTTTATTAAAGAAGGAGGCAAAGGATAAAGAATCAATATATCTTGCCTGTGACCCTGATAGAGAAGGTGAGGCAATCTGCTGGCATATCACTAAGGTTCTTGATGAAAAAGCCAATTTTTTCAGAGTAAGTTTTAATGAACTCACTAAGGATGTAGTACTTGAGGCTTTTAAAAATCCCTCAAAGATTGACATTAAGAAAGTTAACGCTCAGCAAGCAAGGAGAATCTTAGATAGGATTGTAGGATATGAATTAAGCCCTCTTTTATGGAAGAAGGTAAGTAGAGGTTTAAGTGCTGGGCGGGTTCAATCAGTGGCACTTAATTTTGTAGTTGAGAGGGAAAGGCAGATTCAATCCTTTATTCCCGAACAATATTGGGAGATTGAGGCAAAACTTAAGAAGAAGGATACAGTTTCTGATTTAGTTGAATTTATAGCCAAGTTGGTTAAGATAAAAGACAAGAAGGTAAAAATTAAGAATGAAAAAGAAGCCACTGATATAATTAATGAATTAAAAAATGCCACTTTTGTTATCTCTGAGATAAAAAAGAAAGAGCAGAAAAGATATCCAAAGCCTCCCTTTATTACAAGTACCCTCCAGCAGGAGGCTTTTAATAAACTAAAGTTTACTGCTTCAAAGACTATGCGTATAGCCCAGGAACTCTATGAAGGTATTGATATGGGAGAAGAGGGCAATGTTGGTTTGATTACTTATATGAGAACTGACTCAGTTTCCGTATCTGAGGTAGCCTTAAAAAAGACACAAGACTTTATAGAAGAAAGGTATGGCAAAGAATATTTACCTGATAAGATAAGAAGATACAAATCTAAAAAGTCAGCCCAAGGAGCCCATGAGGCAATCAGGCCCACCTCTGTTGAAAGAATTCCTGATAAGATAAAAGAGTTTCTATCTGAGGAACAATTTAGATTATATACACTTATCTGGGATAGATTTGTGGCTTCTTGTATGAAAGAAGCCAGAATCTCTATTACTGTTGTTTCAATAAAAGCCAAAGAGTATCTATTCAAAACAACTGGTTCAGAGGTTTTATTTGACGGCTTTATGACTATCTTTAAAGATGAGATAGAGCAGGATAAAAAGATTCTTCCACCTCTTAAACAGGATGAAGAATTGGATTTGATAGAACTTATACCGTCTCAGCATTTTACTCAACCTCCAGCCAGATTTACAGACGCTAGTTTAATAAGAAAGTTAGAAGAAGAAGATATTGGCAGACCTTCAACATATGCCCCAACAATCCGCACCATCATAGATAGGCATTATGTAAGGAGAGAGAAAAATTACTTAATTCCTACAGACTTAGGTACTATAGTCAATGATCTTTTAGTTGAGAATTTTCCAAACATTCTGGATGTCAAATTTACTGCTAAGATGGAAGAAGAACTCGATAAGATTGAGCAGGGCAAGATGGATAAGGAGGATGTTTTAAAAAGATTTTATCAACCATTCATAAAAGATTTGGAACTGGCTAAGGTCAAGATGCGAAATGTAAAGAAGGAAGTCATTCCCACTGACCAAATATGTGAGATATGTGGTCGGCCTATGGTTATAAAATGGTCAAGGCGGGGTAGATTTTTAAGTTGTTCTGGTTTTCCAGAATGCAAGAATGCCCGACCCCTTACAACAGGAATAAGGTGTCCTGTCGAAGGATGTGGTGGTATGCTGGTAGAACGACACACAAGGTATGGCAAAACATTTTATGGATGCACAAATTTTCCTAAGTGTAAATATGTGACTAATAAACTCCCGGAGATAGATAAACGAAAGGCATCAGGAGATTTGCAGCAAGCCCCAACCTATGAGGCAGATAGAGGACAGAGACCAGAAGGTAAAAAATAGTAAAAATAGTAGAATCTTATCTTTGTTTTTTTAATATTTAACTTCTGATTTTTTAATGAGAAGATTTATTAAAAGATTTATAAATTACTTGGAGATTGAAAAGGATGCCTCCTTGCACACAGTTAAGAATTATAAGATCGATTTAGAGGAATTTTCTGACTATATAAATGATAGACCTCTGGGTGAGATTACTCATATTATTTTAAGGACTTGGTTGGCCAATTTAAGAAAAAAGGGTTATAAAAAGTCAACTATAGCCAGGAAACTGGCGAGTCTCCGTTCCTTTTTTAAATTCGCTGTCCGCGAAGGGTATATTGATACCAATCCAGCTGTGAGTTTATCTACGCCTAAACAAGAAAAAAAACTCCCAACTTTTTTAACTATAGATGAGGTAATAAAATTGATAGAAGCCCCTCATGATGAGGATAAGAATGGTCTGAGGGACAAGGCTATATTAGAGACTCTGTATTCTACAGGTATAAGAGTAGGAGAACTGGTGGGTCTTAATGTAGAGGATGTCGATTTTATTGGTGGTATAATTAAGGTCAAAGGCAAAGGAAAGAAAGAGAGGATTATTCCTATTGGTGATAAAGCACTAAAGGCAATCAGAAACTATTTAGATAGACGCAAAGTTACATCTAAACAGTCAAGGTCTTTGTTTTTGAATACGCGTGGCAAGAGGATAAATCCTCGAAGTGTATATAGGATTGTTGACAAGTATATAAAGATGATAAGCAAAAAGCAAGGGGTATCTCCACACACATTAAGACATTCTTTTGCAACCCATCTTTTAGATAGAGGAGCAGATTTGCGTTCTGTTCAGGAGTTATTAGGTCATGCTAATCTATCGACAACTCAAATATATACCCATATTTCATCACGAAGATTAAAAGAGGTTTACAATAAAACTCATCCCCGAGCCTGAATTTGAGAATAATTATGATTATTTTATATAATTTACTCTATATAATTTTTCTTATTCTTTACCTACCTATCTTTATTATTAAGAAAAGATACCATAAAAACTTTAGTATGCGTCTTGGCATATTTTCAGGTGATATTGTTAATAGGCTTAAAGATAGGGAGGTTGTTTGGATTCATGCAGTAAGCGTAGGAGAAGCGAATAGTGCTATACCAATAATTGAAGGATTAAGGAGACTTTATCCAGATAAATTAGTAGTAATCTCAACCGTTACTAAGACTGGCAATCAGATAGCAGAAAGGATATTAAAAGATGATGAATTGGTTATTTATTTGCCTCTTGATATAAGCTTTATAGTTAAAAAAGTTATACATTTTATAAATCCAAAAGTTTTTATAATTGTTGAAACAGAAATCTGGCCTAATTTAATTTTCGCCTTATCCGATAAAGATATACCTATAGCTTTAGTTAATGGTCGAATTTCAGCATCTTCTTATCGGGGATATAAGACAGTAAAATTTTTGATAAAACCCACCTTAGAAAGGATTAATCTATTCTGTATGCAGACAGAGGAAGATGCCTTAAAGATTGTATCTTTAGGTGCTAAACCTGATAATGTAAAGATAACTGGTAATACCAAATTTGATATTGAGATGAATTTCAAAAGTATAGAAAAGGATATTAATGACCTATTAGATAAATTAAAGTTAAAGGAGGACGACCAGATTTTAATTGCCGGAAGCACCCATTATCCAGAGGAGAAGATATTATTCTCCTGTTATAATAAACTCCTGATTAATAAACCCAGTTTAAAAATGATAGTTGCACCACGACATATAGACAGAGTTAAAAAGATAGAAAAAGAAGCAGAGGCTTTTGGGTTTAAACCCGTTAGGTTTACTGAATTAGTCGCTCATCCTCATAAGCAGGATAATAAATTGATTATTGTAGATGTTATGGGTAAACTGAAGACCTTGTATGCTCTTGCTACTATTGTCTTTGTGGGTGGAAGCCTTGCCAAAATTGGTGGACATAATATGATAGAACCTGCCATATTCTCAAAACCTATTATCTTCGGTCCCTATGTATATAATTTCCAGAATATAGCAGAGAGGTTAATAAATAATAATGCTGCTTATAAGGTTAATAATGAGAAAGAACTGTATGATAGAGTGAATCAATTACTTCTCTCTCCTAAAGAGAGAGAACAACTTGGCAAAAATGCCTATAAGATGATAGAGAACTCAAAAGGCGCAACTAAAAAGAATCTTAAATTTATTGATGATTTATTAAAAAGAAAACAACCATCCCCTAAAACCCCGTAAAGCCCTCTGGAGAATGAGGCAGGCAGGTATAAACCTGTTTCCACCTGGGGTGGAAACGATGGTTGTCTCACTTCGGGGATGGAAGAAGAGGTTTGGATTTCTTGATTTTCCTGTAACCCCAATATGATAATGTCCTATTTAGCCAAAATAAAAATGTCCTCTTTC
>CAZQVU010000069.1:0-6258 GCA_964596885.1 uncultured Planctomycetia bacterium | reverse complement strand
TTGATTTAGTTAATATCCTGAGATTATAAGTTTTGGCTGCCATCTCAGAAGCAATGGCTGCTGCATCTTTTGCTCTCTGGGCTAACTGAGCTGCTCTGGTTGTGGAGGATACCTCAATCAACGCACTTTGAGGTAGATTTTTCTTTAACCACTGCCTACACTGCCCAAAAACTTGAGGGTTGGAGTATATCTTTTTTATCTTATTCTTTGAACAATTGGCAATTAAATTATGGCTAATCTGAAGTAAAATTTCAGAACATATCTTTAGGTTAGACTGGATGAACATATCCAATGTATAAGTAACCGCTCCCTCAGTAGAATTCTCAATAGGGACAACTCCGTAATCTGCCCTCTGTTTCTGAACATCATAGAATACATCAGTTATACTATCACAACTTAGATACTCAATAGACGAACCGAATTTCTTAATTGATGCTAAATGAGTAAAAGAAGCCGGTGGTCCCAGATAGGCCACTTTAATAGATTTCTCTAAGGCAATAGAAGCCGACATAATCTCTCTATAGATAGATTTAAGACCTTCATTATTGAGGGGTCCTTTATTCTTCTTAGTAATATTCTCATAGACCTTCTTCTCTCTATCAGCTGCATATATCTGCTTGTTTTTTCTTGATTTAATTTCACCAATCTTAAGCGTAAGTTCTGCCCGCTCATTTAACAAATTTAAGATCTCCTCATCAATCCTATCAACCTTTTTGCGTAATTTTTTAAGGTTCATCTTCTGTCTCCCTCAAATTATCCTGCCGTCTTTTAAACACCTCATCGGCTGTCTTTTTGAATTCTTCTATATCAGGTAAATCATCTAAAGAATTTAAACCAAAGTATTTTAAAAACAGATTGCTAGTTCCATAAAGATAAGGTCTTCCAACAATATCCTTTCTGCCTTTAATTTGGATAAGACCCTTCTCTAATAAACCCTTTAAAAGTCCATCAACATTAACTCCTCTTATGGATTCAATATCTAATCTGGTAACTGGCTGTTTATAGGCTATAATAGCCAATGTCTCTAAAGATGGACGAGATAATCTTTCAACTCTCTCTACTTTATACAACCTCTTTAAATATGGAGCGAATTCTTCCCTGGTAGTAATCTGATAACCCCCAGCAACCTCATTAATTCTAAAACTCCGATTATCTTGGGAATATTCCCTCTTTAAAACTTCAATCTGTTCCCTTATTCGCTTCGGCTCAACATCACCTAAAACCTGCTGTATCCTATCAATGGTAATAGCCTCTTCGGCTGAAATCAAAATTGCTTCAATTACTCTTTTTATCTTATCATCTTCCATTATTATATCCTATCTGAAACAGTTCTTAATTCTGGCTTCATTTTCTCAATATTTCTTCTTATCTGGATATCAGCAAATGGTCTTTTTTGAAGCACTACTATCTCTTTCAATCTTATCAACTCTAAGATGGCTAAGAAAAATGCTATAATCTCGTATTTGTTCTTTGCCTTTTTAAACAGTTTATTAACATAAATGACTTCCTTCTCCATCAAAATGTGAAGTAACTCATGAATCTTCTCAGAAACAGTAAATTCATCTTTTATAATCTCCTGAAATCTCTTCTTGGGAATTTTCTCTAAAACTTGAGAAAAAGCAGAAATAAGATCAAAGACACTTGCCTCAAAATAAATCTCTTCTTCCTTCTCTTGAAATTTCTTTATCCTTTTGACCGACCTAACAAAGATGTCTTTCTGTTTTAGTTCCCTTTCTTCAAGATAAGCAGCTGCCTCTTTGAATTTCTGATATTCCAATAAACGCCTTACAAGCTCTTGTCTTGGATCCTCTTCTTCCTCCTCTTCTTGCTCAACCTCTTCAGGAGGGAGTAACATCTTTGACTTAATATGCATTAAAGTTGCTGCCATAACCAGGAATTCTGTAGCTATATTTAAGTCCAAAAAGCGCATAAGTTCAATATATTCTAAATATTGTCTAGTTATTTGAGCAATAGGAATATTATAAATATCTATCTCGTTTTTCTTAATAAGATAAAGCAGCAAATCTAAAGGTCCCTCAAAAAGGTCTAATTTTACCCTGTAAACCATAATTCAATCCTTAAAGCACTTAAAATCATCCCAGACCTAATCTATCTTTAACCTTTCTCAAGGTCTCCTCGGCAATTGGCCGAACTCTGGAGGCACCGTCTTTTAATAAAGAATTAACATAATCTGGATTGCTTCGTAATTTTTTATAGCGAGACTGAAGGGGACGCAGACCTTCAATAATTACCTCTGCTAATTCTTTCTTAAAATCTGCATAACCCTTACCTTTAAACCTCTCTTCTATCTCCTGGCGATTAAGATTTGAGAATAGTTCATAGATTACCAACAGATTAAATATCCCAGGGCGACTCTCATCAAAGACAATATCACGTTTTGAATCTGTGGTTGCCTTCATTATCTTAGAACGGATAACATCTGGTGAATCAAGCAAGTTAATAGCATTATTCTTTCTCTTTTCGCTCTTACTCATCTTTTGCTCAGGGTTATCCAAAGCCATAATGCGGGCGCCACTTTCAGGTATAACGGCTTCAGGTATCTTGAAGGTCTTACCATATAACGAATTAAATCGCTGCGCTACATCCCTGGTAAGTTCTACATGTTGCTTTTGGTCTTCTCCCACAGGCACAATATCTGTATTATAAAGAAGGATATCGGCTGCCATAAGAGCCGGATAATCAAAAAGACCCACGCTCACTTTCTCTTTTTGTTTTTTAGACTTCTCTTTAAACTGAGTCATCCGCTGCATCCATCCTGTAGGTATTAAGCAATTTAATATCCAGGTTAATTCAGAGTGAGCACTAATATGAGATTGAACAAAAAGCACTGATAATCTGGGATCTATTCCTGCAGCAAGGAGAATACTGGCAACCTCCATAATCTTTTCTTTGAGTACTTTGGGATTCTGATAAACCGTAATGGCGTGTAAGTCAACTATACAGAAGATATTATCTGAGTCGGTTTGTCCTCGCACCCACGGTCGTATAGCCCCCAAGTAGTTACCAATATGAATATTACCTGTAGGTTGTATTCCTGAAAACACCCTCTTTTTCTTGCTCATAGTTTTTTCTCTATCTTCTGAACCTTAAAAACTTCTATTATATCGTGAACCTTTATATCATTAAAATTACTAAAACCAATACCACACTCAAAACCTTCTCTTACCTCCTTTACACTATCTTTGAATCTTTTAAGCGAATCGATAGTGCCTGTGTATATCACCTCTTTATTTCTTAATATCTGGACTTCAGCACCTCTTACAATTACACCCTTGGTTACCATACAACCAGCTACCATACCAAATTTTGAAATCTCAAAAACCTGACGGACCTCAGCTCTACCCAAGAAAGTTCTCTTTATCTGCGGTTCAAGAAGCCCCTCTATTGCTGCCTTAACATCAGATATCAACTCATATATAACACTATAGAGTTTTATTTCAACCCTTTTTGTCTTGGCAACTTCATTGGCTTTTGATTCTATGCCAACCCCAAATCCAATAATTATGGCTTCTGAGGCTATAGCAAGCATCACATCAGACTCAGTAATATTACCCACACCTTCATGAATAATATCGAGTTTGACCTCAGAAGTTGATATCTTTTCTAAAGATGAGCATATAGCCTCAACTGAGCCCTGAACGTCTGCTTTTATAATAACCTTTAATGTCTTTATTTTGCCCTTTTGTATCTCTCTAGATAAATCCTCAAGACTTACTCTTTTGACTGTTGGACTAATCTCTTCTTTTCTCCTCTGCTCTCTTCTTTTTTTAATAATCTCTTTTGCTTTTTTCTCATCATCCACCACATAAAACTGGTCACCAACTTCAGGAACTCCAGATAACCCCAATATCTCAACCGGAGTAGATGGCTCAGCTAAATTCACTCTTTCTCCTCTATCATTAATCATAGCCCTTACTTTGGCAAAATGCAAACCCGTTATAATAACATCTCCTACCTTCAAGGTCCCATTTTGAACTAAAACAGTTGCTGTAGCACCTGAGGCTTTTGTTTTTCTGGCTTCAATAACCGTTCCACTTGCCAGAGCATTTTTATTCGCCTTAAGCTCTAATATCTCTGCCTGGAGTATTATCATTTCAAGAAGATGATCAATGCCCTCTCCAGTCTTGGCTGAGACTGGAACAGTTATTATATCTCCACCTCTATCTTCTGACCTAAGACCTACTTCCTGGAGTTGCTGTTTTACCTTATCTATATTAATATGAGGTTTATCAATCTTATTTAAGGCTACAATTATCGGAACATTAGCCGCTTTGGCGTGATCAATCGCTTCCTTAGTCTGAGGCATAACTCCATCATCTACAGCCACAACTAAGACAACTATATCTGTTACATTGGCTCCTCTGGCTCGCATCGCAGTAAAAGCCTCATGACCAGGAGTATCCAAGAAAGATATCTGATGGTTATCAAATTTCACCTTATAGGCTCCAATATGCTGAGTTATGCCACCTGCTTCTCTATCAACTATATTTGATTTCCTTATGGCATCTAAAAGAAGAGTCTTTCCATGATCGACATGACCCATAAGAGTTACTACTGGAGCCCTGGGTGTTAAATTCTCTGACTCTTTCTCTTTCTTATGTAACTCTAAAACCTTCTCCTCATCAGAAGGTTTTTCCTTTAACTCAATCTTATATTCCTCGGCTATCTTAAGGCATATTTCTTTATCCAGAGTCTGATTGATATTGGCAAAGATATTCTTCTTTATTAACCTCTCTATTAACTCTTTAGGTTTTACTTTAAGCTTTACTGCTAAATCTTTAACGGTTAAAGGAAAATCAACCTCGACTATCTTGAATTCCTTTCTTCTCTTTTCTTCAAGTTCTCTCTTCTTCTTCTGGAGATAGTCTTCCAACTCATGACGGACAATCTCAGCCGTCTCCTCATCTATACTAGCCATATGGCCCTTTATATCTAGTTTAAATTCTTTTAATTTCTCAATAAGTTCTTTACTGGATAAGCCCAATTCTTTGGCTAATTTATATACTCTCATTATTAAAATCAACCCCTCAAAGCTTCCTTGGCTTGTTTTATAATCTCTTCAGCCGTCTTTTTACCTATGCCAGGAATCTTAGTTAATTCTTCAACTGATAACTCTGCTACCTGTTTGATTGTCTTAATACCACTATCAGTAAGGTTTTTGGTAATCTTTGCGCCTATACCCCTCAATTCAGATAAAGAGGTTACCCCTTCTTTTCCTTTAGCCATCTTAGATATCTCACTGGCACTTTTTATGTCGATCTCTTTTCCTATTAATTGAGAAGCCAAGCGCACATTTTGTCCATGTTTACCTATGGCTATAGAAAGTTCATCATCATTTACAACAAGCAATATTTGATTATTCTCTTCATCAACTCTTATATCCATTATCTTAGCAGGAGATAAGGCATTCTTAACATATTCTTTTAAATCAGGACTCCATCTCACAATATCAATCTTTTCACCCCGAACTTCTCTTACTATATTTTTTACCCGTGAACCCCTCACGCCTACACAGGCACCTACACTATCCACCTTCTCATCGTGTGAATATACGGCTATCTTGGTTCTTTCCCCGGCTTCTCTGGCAATAGATTTTATTTCAACAATCTTCTCATATATCTCTGGAACCTCAAGTTCAAACAAACGCTTTACTAATTGGGGGGTATTTCTAGATAAGATAATACGAGGTCCCTTAGTTGTCTGCTCAACCTCCTCAACATAGACCCTCAACCTTTCACCCTGTTTATATTCCTCGTTGGCTACCTGAAATCTCTTTGGAATAAAACCCTCAGTCTTACCCAGATTAACCACTACCGCCGAATGTTCAAATCGATAAACAGTCCCACTTACAATCTGGTTTACTTTATCTTTAAACTCCTTGTATATTACATCTCTCTCTGCTTCACGAATTTTCTGAATAATAACCTGTTTAGCAGTTTGAGCTGCAATGCGCCCAAATTCATCTGATTTTATCATCTCGCCATGAGAGAAGACCTTAATGTCTCCTGTCTTTTTATCAAATTCTACCGAGAGTTCTCCCTCTTTACCCTTTATAGTCTTCTTGGCTGCTGATAAAAGGGCAGATTCAATAGCCTTTATCAAAACTTCACGCTCTATGCCTTTATCGCGCTCAATATGTTATAATATAGATAACAATTCACAATTCATAATTCTTCCTATTTAAATAAATCTTCAACTTAGCATTTTGTATCCTGTATAAAGGAATTATACTAAATT
>CAZQVU010000068.1:0-6261 GCA_964596885.1 uncultured Planctomycetia bacterium | reverse complement strand
AACAATCCTTAATTATTGATTCAGGAAAGGGATTAGTGATTATTACAGGTTGTGCTCATCCTGGGATTGTAAATATTGTAAAAAAAGTTAAAAAATTGATGAAAAAAGATAAGGTGTATTTAGTTGTGGGAGGTTTTCATCATCCTTCTATATCTTGTGTTAAAGAGTTCAGAGAATTGCAGGTTGAAAAGGTCGCACCATCTCATTGCACAGGTGATTTGGTGAGAGAAGCTTTCAAAAAGGAATATAAGGAAAATTTTATTGAGTACGGAGTAGGGAAAATAGTTGAATTAATTAAATAAAATGCATCAATTTGCATTTGCCTAACAGTGGATAAAAAGCCTCGCTCTGCTTCGCCCAAGTTGCTTTCGGTGACTTCGTGAATACAAAACTTTAAGGATAAAACTATGAATGAGATAAAGTATAAACCAATTGGTATTATTCATTCTCCATTTAAAGAACCTAAAGGAACACCTATACAACCTGCAGGTGCTAAGGATATTAATGGAAAAGTTGAACTGTTTCCAGAATATACCGAGGGCTTAAAAGATTTAAGGGGTTTTTCTCACATTATTTTGATATATCACTTTCATTTGTCTAAAAAGGCACCCTTAAAAGTAAAACCATATATGGATAACAAAGCACACGGCGTCTTTGCAATGCGGGGTCCAGCCAGACCGAATCCAATTGGCATATCAGTAGTGCGTCTTATTAAGATTGAAAAGAATATACTATATATTCGGGATGTAGATATTGTAGATGGAACTCCTCTTTTGGACATAAAACCTTATATACCAGAATTCGACATAAGAAAAGTAGAGAAGATAGGATGGCTCAAGAAGAATGTGAATAGATTATCAATAACAAAAGATGATGGAAGATTCATAAAGTGATTTGTGCGACTTCCGATAACAGCGAATAAAAGGAAGATTAAAGATTTCCTCCAATTGCCTACGGTAGATTCTTTTATCTGCAAAATGTTATCTGAAATTCCGAGTTTATCTTGGGAATAATTTTATGAACCTCACAGCCTTAAATTTGATGAGGGCTTGATGTAATGAATAATTTATTGTTGATAGTATCTCTAATTTTTGCTGGGCAAACCTTAGGTTCAATAGTTGGATTAATAAAAAAGCCAGGGAGAAAGATATTATATGGTTCTTTAGCATTTGCCGCTTCAATGATGCTTAGTATATCGTTTTTCCAATTAATACCTGAAAGTCTGAAAATTTCATCTCCTTTTTTAGTAATAATATCTTTTATTTTTGGAATAATAATAATGCGAATTGTTGATAGAATCTTGCCTCATATAAACCCCGAATTGATAAAAAAAGAAAAACCATCTGTTAAAAGAAGCGTTACTATGCTAGTTATTGGTATAGCCTTACATAATATACCAGAGGGATTAGCCATTGGCGTTGGCTTTGCTTTAACATACAAACTGGGAATCATGATAGCCATAGGAATTGCGGCTCAAGATCTACCAGAAAATGTAGCAACAATTGTTCCCTTATATGGTATAACCAAAAATAGGATAAAGGCTTTTAACATATTGATGACCACGATACTATTTGAACTCTTTGGCTTTGTTTTTGGTTATTATGTTTTAAAAGGGACAGCGCCAAATTTATTAGGAGGTGCACTTGCACTTGCAGCAGGATTTATGACTTATATCTCAATAGAAGAATTGATTCCGGCAGCACAAATAAAAGAATATCCAAAAATAGGTATTATTAGCCTTATTTTGGGTATATTATGCATTTTGCTACTTAATCTTTTAGTAGGTTAAAAATAATAATAAAATATTAAAAATAGAAGAAAAATGGTTGCAAAAACTATTACCTGTAGTTTTTCCTTATCACAAAATATGCTTAGTGAGATTAAAGATGTAGCAGAAGCGATGCGGAAGAGAATTATACTAGAGATAATGAAGATTTAGATGATTAAAAGGGGAGTAAGATTATGACTGAGGGGCGTATTCCTGCTGATTACACGGAAATGGACCTCTTAGAGGCAAGGCGTTTTGATAAAAAGGTCAAAGAGAATTTTATGCCAGCGATTGTCTCTATAGTTAAGCAAATTATTGAAGACTATGGCGTTTTGGAAGGTATATGTGTGGAGGTTGGTTGCGGTACAGCTGTTTTTGCAATTGAATTATCTAAACACACTAAATTGAAAATATATGCATTGGAGAAAGAAAAAGCCATATATAAAGTAGCCTCTATGAATATTAAAAAAGAAGGATTAACGGATAAGATAATCCCTGTTCTTGGCGATGCCCACAGGTTGCCTTTTGAGAATGAGTTTGCCGATTTCGTAATCAGCAGAGGTTCATATCATTGTTGGCAAGATAAAGTACAAGTATTAAAAGAAATTTATAGAGTATTGAAAAAAGGCAGCATTGGTCTTGTCGGTGGCGGATTCGGACGCTATGTAGACGGTAAAGAACTTAAGAGGATGAAATCTCTAAGAGACCGCTCTCTGGGTGAGAAAGCCAAAGTTTACAGTTCGCCTGATAAATTGCGAGAAGTTGTAGATAAAGCAGGCATAGTTGATTTTCGTATCATTAACAGCCAGACTGATCTTTGGGCAGAGATAAGGAAATAGGCTTAGTAATTTTATATAGTTGCTTCTATTGGGCAGAATAAATTTAGGTAAAATTATGTCTAAAAAGAAATCAATTGGACTTTGGTCAGCCGTATCAATAGGTGTTGGTGGTATAATAGGCTGATGAGGCAGAATTATAATAATTAGTCTGGCTTTATTAATCCATATCCCCATAGTTCGAATCTCCTAATAAAGAGCAAAATCCCCTTAATATATACAAATTATTTTTCTACTTGTAAACTGGTTGAATTCCCATTATAATAGCATAGAGGTTTTGTTTGTATGAAAAAGGTTAGGGTAATTTACTCTGGTCGCGTGCAGGGTGTAGGTTTTAGGTTTACAACAGTCCATTTGGCTAAAGAATTTAAGATAACCGGCTGGGTTAGAAATTTGCCCAATGGCAGTGTTGAGGTTGTTGCAGAAGGGGATAATAAATCGCTTACTCAATTCCTAAATTCGTTAGAGGATAGAATGTCTGGTTATATTCAGGCTAAGGATATTTTATGGTCTGAAGGTAAGAAAGAATTTGATACCTTTAATATAAGATTTTGATATTATATGAGATATGCAATAGTTGCTGATATCCATGGAAACTTAGAAGCCTTTATTGAGGTAAAGAAACAGCTCAAGAAACAGAATATAGATAAATATATATGCTTAGGAGATATTGTGGGTTATGGCGCTAATCCCAAAGAATGCTTAGAACTTTCTAAGAGGTTATTTGATGTTATAATTGCTGGTAATCATGACTGGGCATGCTGTGGTTTATTTGATGTGAAGTATTTTAATCCCTACGCCAGAGAAGCCGTCTTATGGACTCAAAATGTTATCAATGAAGAGGAAAAAAACTTCTTAAGATCATTGCCATTGACTCGCCAAGTTGATGACTTTGAGATTGTACATGGTTCTTTGTATCATCCAGATGAGTTTAATTATATATTGAGTATCTCAGATGCACTTAAGACATTTAAACTAATGAAGACTCAGATATGCTTTATTGGTCATTCGCATGCTCCGGCTGTTTTTTCAAGAGATGAAAAAAACAGGATAGAGTATATAGATAGAAATGAGGTGAGATTGGAAAATAATCTATCCTATATTATTAATGTAGGTAGTGTAGGTCAACCAAGAGATGGTAATCCAAAGAGTTCTTATTGTATTTATGATAGAGATAAAAAGGTAATAAAGATTGAAAGAATAGCCTATCCTGTTGCTATAACCAGAGATAAGATAATTAAAGCAGGACTTCCGCCTTTTCTGGCTATAAGGCTTGGCAGTGGAAGATGACAATTGTAAGCAGAAAGAGAATGAAATCTATTAAAAGATTTATCTCATTAAAAGACCCTCCTACAGATAGCGGAGATGATAAAAAGAGACTTCTAATCCCTTATAGAAAAGACAGGTTAAGACTTTTATCTTTCCTAAAAGGGTTGACATACATACTTTTGGCAGTTTCTATCTTTAATATAATAGGTTGTGCTGTCCTTAAGGAGAAATTTGTCAGAAAACCAAAAAGTAAATCTCAATCTCAAAGAGCGATATTTTCTTCAACTGATACTGTTTATCCAGCGCATATACGCTACAATAACTATTTCATTTATTGGAGAACTTGGCAAGGTGAATTAATCTTAAACATAGGCAAGAACAATAAAAAGGTTTTAGCCTGTGCTGAAAGAGCCCTCTACAATTTGAAGCAGATGGAGGAACTCCTAAAATCACCCAAACAAGAAGAATTAACTCCTTATGTGGATGAACTTACAGATATTGTTGATGAGTTAAATAGAGGGAGATTATCAAAACCCCGCCAGAAAAAGTTAATAAAACAATTAGAGCGTCATTTGCATCAAGTGAGGGCAAAATTTGATTACCAGAATATGAAAGACGGTAATTGGATACAGCCTGATTAAATGGATTCAATAGAACTTATTGAAAATAATCATATTTTTATAGAAAGAATTACATCAGGCAACCTTCAGAGCAACTCATACATCGTCGCATCAAATAAAACAAAGACTGCATGTATAATAGATCCCTGCATGCCTGATGGTATTCTAAAAGAGGAGATACGAAGATATAAGTTTAGATTGAAATGTATAGTTAATACTCATGGTCACATAGACCACATTGAAGCAAATGATAGATTTAAGGTGCCTGTTTATATTCATAGAGAAGATGCTCAATTTTTAAAAGATGCCACCTTGAACCTATCCAGATTTTTATTGGGCAAGGATAAGATATTTCCTGAGGCTGATAGACTTCTTGAGGATAATGATAAGATATATTTGAATCATCTATATTTAAAGGTTATTCATACACCAGGGCATACCCCCGGAAGTATTTGTTTGTATTATAATGGTTTTATATTTACAGGAGATACCCTTTTTTTAGACGGCATTGGACGATGTGATCTCCCCGCATCTTCTGAAAAGATGTTATTAAGGTCTATTTGCAAGAAATTGTTAAAATTAGATGATAAAACTCAGGTGCTACCTGGTCATGGACCTGTGACTTCAATTGGAAGAGAGAGAAAAAATAATCCATTCTTACAATCTGTAGAATAAAATTGGAGTCTAATATTGGAAGAGTTAATCGATGAATTTATCAACTATTTGTCTGTAGAAAGAGGGTTATCTCAAAATACCCAGACATCTTATAAAAGAGACTTAAACAAATATATAAGTTATCTAAAGTCAAAAGGGATAAACTCTATGCAGACTACAACCAGAAAACAGATAACTGATTTTATCATGAATTTAAAAGATAATGGACTTTCGGCTAATTCTATAAGCAGAAATCTAGCGGCTATAAAGTCATTCCATCGATTTTTAGTAATAGAAAGATATATTAAAGATGATGTTACTAGTGTTATGGATAGCCCTAAATTATGGAAGAAACTTCCTGAGGTATTAAATCTGGAAGAGGTGGAAAGACTTCTAAGTAAACCTAACCTAAGAGATTGGCTGGGTATAAGAGATAAAGCTGCTTTAGAACTTATGTATGCTACCGGTATGAGAGTATCAGAACTGGTGGATTTAAAATTAGATAATGTTAATCTTGATGTTGGATTTATTAAATGCAAAGGCAAAGGGCAGAAGGAAAGGATTATTCCTGTTGGCAGGAAAGCAATTACTGCTATAGAAAGGTATCTGAATAAGATAAGACCAAAATTAGTTAAAAAGAAAGAAAATGTTCAACATCTATTTTTAACCAGATTGGGCAGAAAAATGTCCCGTCAGACTTTTTGGAAGATAATCAAGAAATATCTAAAAAGGGCTAAAATTAAAAAAGAGGTCAGCCCTCATACTTTGAGGCATTCATTTGCTACTCATTTATTAGAACGAGGTGCTGATTTAAGGGTGGTTCAGGAATTGTTAGGCCATGCAAATATTTCGACTACTCAAATTTATACCCATATAAACAAGGAACGATTAAAGTCTATTCACAAAAAATATCATCCGCGAGGATGAAAGGTAGTATTTAGTATAAGTAATAAAATTTTAAGCTAGGTCTGAAACAATCGACAACATAAATACGAATTTCTAATTTCTAATTGACCTAATAGAATAAATCCTAAGCACGCCCCGTTAGAAAATCTTTGATTTCTAACAGGGCACGAAGCACTAAATACTAAACAAATTCGAAATAACAATGTCC
>CAZQVU010000067.1:0-6274 GCA_964596885.1 uncultured Planctomycetia bacterium | reverse complement strand
AACTTTAGAAACTTTTGTAAGAGAAAAATCACAATAAACAATACACAAATTACAATTAATACACAATACCAAATACCAAAATTACCTGTCTGCCGACAGGCCCGCCGCGGCGGGCAGGCAGACAAACAGAACTCAATGTTTTGGTATTGGGGTTTTGAATTTGTGATTTGTAAATTGTGATTTGGAATTTGTTTGAAGTTTGTAAATTATTTGTCATTTTGAGGAGTTGGAGAATGCATAAAAATTTGTGGACGAAGAAAGGATTTACTCTCCTGGAACTTTTGGTGGCTATATTTATAATATCTATTGTGGGAACTGTAGCCTTGACCCTCTTTTCAAAAGGTATTAATATATGGGAAGATGTTAGATTTCGCACTTCAAGAGAATATGAGACTATTTTATTCTTAGAAGGACTGGATAAAGAACTGAGGAACTATGTTAATTTTTCTGAGATTGGTTTTTCAGGTAAAGGTGAGAGTATCTGTTTTCCTGCTCTTATTAATGTCCAGAGAGAAGACTCAGATTATATCCAGAATGTAATTGGCTGTATTAATTACAGATTTGATAGAGATAAGATGGCTATATATAAAAGTAAAGTTTCTTATCCGGAATCTATTCAAGAATCTTCATCTGCTTTCTATAGGATCTTGGAGAGGGTTAAATCTTTAAATTTTGAATACGGGGTTTTAGATAAGCAGGGAGAATTTAAGTGGAGTAGTTTGTGGAAGAAGAAAGGTAAGCCGAAGGCTGTCAGAATAAGAATAGAGGTGGGAGTAGATGAAGATTTTCGTAATACCTGCGAGTTTGAAAGGACGTTTTATATACCCATTATCTAATTCAGGCAGTATTTTGATAATTGTAGTTTGGATGCTTTTGATTTTAAGTTTTTTCTGTATAACACTTGGTTATATTGTTTCTCAGAAACTAAATGTAGCCGGTCACATTAAAGATAGAGTTCTTAGTTATTATTTAGCTAAGGCAGCCATCCAGTTAGCCATAGAGGTTTTAGATAATGATAAGACTGAATACGATTCCCTTAATGATTGCTGGAGTAATAACGAAGAGATGTTTAAAGATATAGAACTTGGAAGTGGAACTTTTAGCATAGTTAACCAGTTAGATAGTAAAGCCGCAGGCAATATTAAATATGGTTTAATTGATGAAGAGAGGAAGATAAATATAAATACAGCCAATAAGGATATTTTAGTATCCCTGTTGATGATTAAGGGATGCTCAGCATTAAAAGCAAATGAATTAGCCGATTGTATCATTGACTGGAGGGATAAAGATTCCAAAGTTCGTAAGTATGGCGCAGAAGATAATTATTATAATTCTCTTGAAATTCCATACAATTGCAAGGATGCTGATTTCGAATCTATAGAGGAATTGATGTTGGTTAAAGGTATGAACGAGGAGCTCTTTTGCCAGATAAAGGATGATCTTACGGTTTTTGGAAATGGCCAGGTTAATATTAACACCGCCAATAGAGATATATTAATTTCAATAGGTATGGGACCTATTTTAGCCGAAAAGATAATAAGTTATAGATTAGGTTTTGATGGTCTGCCAATGACTTTAGACGATAGGGCATTTGAGGATGTGGAAGATATAAAACAGGAATTGGACCTTTCTGAGACCGAAATGGAGATTATAAATTCTCTGATAACCTCTGGTTTTATTACCACTAAATCAGATAATTTTAAGTTCATCGCCTGCGGCAAGTTAAGCAATAATGAGACAATAAGTAAAATTGTCTGCGTTGTTGATAGGGCGGGTGTAATAAAATATTGGAGAGAAGATTGATGGAGATAAGGCAGATTATACAGAATAAATTCTATAAGATATTGAATAAATTTCCTTTTAGGGCTGAAAAGAGGACAGTTGTGGTTGAAATAGGTATGGATTGGCTTAAAGTAGGTGAGGTAGAAGTAAGCAATGCTAAGAGGAAGATAACCAAGATGGGTATTAGAAGACTTACTTCTTCTATCAAGAAGAATCTTGCCCAGAATATCGTAGATATATTAAAGAGTTTGAAGATGCAGAGTGATACTGTAATTACTTATCTTCCGCGCCATCTTGCTACTATAAGAATATTAGAGTTACCCACCACAGATAAGGACGAGGTAGCAGATATGGTTGAACTCCAGACTATTGAGCAGACTCCTTATTCAAAAGAGGAGATAGTTACTAATTTTAAAATTTTAGAATCCAACAGAGAGGGTTATACCAAAATTATGCTTGTTATAGTCAGAAAAAGTGTTATTGTAGAGCGTCTAAAGTTATTTCAGGATGCGGGTTTGAAGATTCAGTTTATTGGTTTAAGCTCAGAGATGTCTTTTAATTTATCTCAGCAACTTTTATCCAATAAGCATTTAACAGAAGAGGACACCGTAATAGGATTTATTGATATGGATTTAAATTTCACTGATTTTTTGTTTGTTTATAACGATGTACTTTTTACAAGAGGTATCTTTGTTGGCAGAGAGAATATTTTAGCCGAACCAGAAGTATGGAAGGATAAATTTGTTAATCAGATAAAGAATTCTATAGAGATTTATAAACATCAGGGGTTTACTAAAAATGTTGGCAAGATTGTTATCAATAGAGTTGCAGCAGAGATTGAGAATTTACAGGAGTTACTGAAGCAAGCCTTGAACTTGCCAGTGGAGGTTTTAGATATTCTGGATGATATTCCTTTGTCTGAAGATGCTTTAAGGGTAGCCAAGGAGTATAACAAGAAGACTTCACTTTTGGCGTTCCTCGGTTCGCTATTAAATAACCGAGAATCAGAGATTAATCTTATGCCGAAAGAATTAAGGATGAAAGATATAATAGAGGAAAGGTCTAAGCAGATAATCATTTCAGGAATTTTATTGTTTTCTATCTTGGTGGTTATCTCTGGAATCTTAGTAGAAAAGATATACAACAAGAGTTGTCTTTTAAATATCCTCAAGCAGCAAGTGCTTAAGACTGATAAAAATGCAGGCTATGTAGAAGAGATGAGATTAAAAATAGATATGATAAAGAGTTGCTTGGATAAGAGGTATTCTGTTATTAATTGTCTAAACCAATTATATAAAGTTGTTCCTGATGAGATATATTTTAATTCAATTGTTTATGAACATGGCAGAGAATTAATTTTAACTGGTTCCTCGGATGCTATGTCCGTTGTTTTTGAGTTTGTTACTCTTTTAGAGAGTTTAGAACACTTTGAGAAGATAAAGACTAACTATGTTACCAAAAAGAGAAGGAAAGGTAAAGAGGTGGTGGATTTTGAATTAGTTTGTCCAATAGCTAGATAATACAACGGTCCACAGTCAACAGACCACAGAAAAATAAAGATTATAGGTTATTTAAATAGATAAATAAATTATGGATATGGATATTATCTCAAAATTGTCAAAAAGAGAAAGGTTATTTTTATATACTGTAATTTTTTTCGTGAGTTTTGCCTTTTTAGATAGGCTGGTGATTCGTCCGGTTGAAAGCAAATTTAAACAGCTAAATGACGAGATCTTAATTCAAAGGAAATTACTGGGTAAAAATCTCAGGAATTTGGCTCAGAAAGAGGCAGTTCTAAGAGAATATAAGAAATTTGAAACTTATTCGAAAACAAGCAGTTCTGATGAGGAAGAGATGGCTAAATTCTTAAGGGAGATAGAGAGGTATGCCAGCAGATGTGCGGTATATATAGTAGATATTAAACCTCAACCTGTGATGAATATAGATTTCTATAAAAAATGTGTTGTGGAAATAGAAGCAGAGGCAGGGATGGAAGCATTGATAAAGTTTATATATCAGATTGAGTCTTCCAATAAACTTCTTAAAGTGGAACGATTGCAACTTACTTCTGCAAAGACTACTCCATCTACAATAAAAGCCAATGCCGTAATTACTAAAACCCTGATTCCTTAAAAATATTACCTATCTTTTCATATAAAATACACACTTTTTAAAAAAGGTTTGATTTGTTTCTTTTTTCTGTTAAAATAAAAGAGATTTCTAAGAAATCCAGAATCCCTGGCTAAAAGTTTCTACAATCAGAGTTAAAGGTATTAAACACTTTTTATTCGCGAAGGAGGAAGATTATGAGAATCTTTAAGCATCTTTTTTTATGTTTTGTAATTGTTGTTTTTTGTCTCTGTTTTATGCAGAGAGGCAAGCTCCAGGCAGAGTCTAAAGAAAGAAAACCATCGGATAAGGAAGTTCTGGCTGTGATAGGTAAAGAGAAAATTACCCTTGGCGAATTTAATGAATTAATAGAAAGTTTTCCGCCACAATATCAAAATATTATCAGGCGTGATAAGGAGAGATTTCTTGATGATGTTGTTAATCGAAAGTTGTTGTACCACGAAGCGCTAAAGAGAAAATTAGATAAAGACAAAGATGTTAAAAAGAAAATACGAGATATGACAGAACAGATTCTTATAAATGAAATCCTTATTAAAGAAGTTAAAGAAAAAGTGAGCGTTTCTGAAGAAGAGATGAAGCAATATTATGAATCCCATAAGGATGAATTTCAAGAACCCGAGAAGGTAAGAGCAAGGCATATTCTGGTGGATACCGAAGAGGAGGCAAAAGAAATAGCCGACCTTATTTCCAGGGGGTCTGATTTTTCCGCTCTGGCTAAAGAGAGGTCTAAATGTCCGAGTAAAGACAGGGGAGGAGATTTAGGTTTTTTTGGTAGAGGTCAGATGGATCCTGAATTTGAAAAGGTAGCCTTTAATCTTAAGGTCGGGGAGGTAAGTGGGATTGTAAAGACCAGATTTGGCTATCATATAATAAAACTTGAAGAGAAGAAACCTGCAAGATTAAAGGATTATTCGACAGTAAAAGATTTAATCAGACAAAGATTAACAACCCAAAAAAATAAAGAAAGAAGTGACGCTTTTATACAGGAATTACGAAATAAGAGTAAGATAATTATACACAAGGAGCTCTTAAAATAAAGAGGGGTCAGGCGCTTTTTTGCATAGACCCCCCAAATGTTTAAGGAGGGAGGCTTAATGGAAGGAATACCGCAGACTATGGGAGCGATAGGAAAATTATATTTAATCATTAACTTATCAATAACGATTGGATTGGCGGTTGGCTTTATTTTGATTGTGATTGCCATTTGGAGGGGAACGAACGCCCATGTATCAATTGCCAGGACGCTTAAGAATATTGCTGATGATTTGAAATCTAAACCCCGTTAGAAGAAAGCCTCAGGCCACCTTCTCGCCTTTGAAGAAAAGAAAAGGGAAAAGAAAAAAGTTGAAAAAGAAATAAAAGGCACCTGCCACCTTTTACTTGAGAATGAAAAAAATTATTAAAAAGATAGCCATATTAGTATTCATGAATATATTGATTGGCTATTCTTTTGCAGGTAGCAATAACTGGCGTATTGAAAAAAGCACACATTTTATTATTTATTATTACGATGATTACAGATTTGCCAGGAGAGTTATAAGGAAAGCAGAGGATTATTATCGGAGGATTGCAAGGGATATTGGCTTCGTTCGTTATAAAGATTTCTGGCTGGCTGATAATAGATGTAAGATATATATCTATAAAACCCATCAGGATTATATAAAGAACACCAATCAACCCGACTGGTCTGGTGGCTGTGTTTCTTATAAAGAGAAAGTAATAAAAACCTACCAATGGTCTGAGCATTTTTTAGACTCACTCCTGCCTCACGAGTTAACTCATATCATCTTCAGAGAATTTGTTAGATTCGAAAATAAAAATATTCCTCTCTGGTTAGATGAAGGAATTGCCTGTTATGAAGAAAGACACAAAAGAAGAGAGAGCCATCTTTTGGTAAAGAGGGCAATTTATAGAGGAAGTTATATTCCACTGGAAGAGTTATCTAAATTGGATATTACTAAAGAAACCGATGTTAAGTTAGCAGATTTATTTTACGCAGAAGCCACAAGTATTGTCGAATTTTTAATTAAAAGACACACACCGAGCAGGTTTACTGAATTATGTAGATTACTAAGAGACGGAAAAAAACTTGATGAGACTTTGAAGTTTGTATACCATTTTAAGGATTTAAATGACCTTGAAGATGAATGGCTTCAATATATACGAAATAAATTTTAGCATATAGGGGTCAGGTCTCCACATTTGACATTATCTTCTATTTGTGGTATTTGTTATTATTATGGCAAGACCTTTAAGATTATCCTTTGAAGATGCACTCTATCATATAACCGCAAGGGGAAATAGAAAGGAAAACATTTTTTATTCCGATAGAGATAGAAATGTCTTTTTAGATAAGATAAAC
>CAZQVU010000066.1:0-6374 GCA_964596885.1 uncultured Planctomycetia bacterium | reverse complement strand
GATTATGTTAGAGGAGGTTATGACTTATTGTAAGAAAAATGATAATTTAAAAAAGGTCTTATTTGTTTTATATGATGATAAAACCTACAATATATTTAAAGAGGTGGTTGAAGATCGTTTTAAGAAGATAAAGAGAAAGATAGAGAATCATCCTATACCAACAGTTGATATTATTATCGAAAAGAATAATCAGATTATTTTAATAAAAAGGGAGAATCCTCCTTTTGGCTGGGCTCTACCAGGAGGATTTGTTGAGATAGGTGAGACAGTTGAGGAGGCTGCTTCAAGAGAAGCCCAGGAAGAGACCGGCTTAATTATAAGGAATCTGAAGCAATTCCATGTCTATTCAGAACCAGGACGCGACCCCCGATTCCATACTATATCCTGCGTCTTTACCGCAGAGACAGACGGAGAACCGAAGGCATCAAGCGATGCAAAGGAGGCGAGATTTTTTAGCAAAGACGCATTACCAGATGATATAGTCTTTGACCATAGAAAGATAATAGATGATTATTTTAGACTTAAATAAGATAAAGTATCTTTTATTCTATTAAAAAATGAGGTTTTTTCTAATAGGATAATAATAGAGATATGGGTTATAGTCGTCTGGAAAACTATAAAAGGTCTTTTAAATCTTCTGGCAGCGTTCATTATATTCTTGATGGGTATAATATCTTAAAAAAGATTCCATATCTAAGCAATAGACATCTAAGCCAGGGCAGACAGGGTTTTCTTGACTTAATTAAGAGGTTTAACTTATGTGGTAAGAATAAAGTAACTGTTGTTTTTGATGGAAGGAGTGATGTCATAGCGCCGCCCCATAGGACTGATTTTATTGTCCTTTTTTCAGAAGATGAGACAGCAGATGACCTAATTAAAAAGGTTGTTAAGAAATCTAAAAATCCAAAACAGGTTATTGTTGTAAGTGATGATAGAGAGTTGAGGTTTGAGGTTAAAAGATTAAGTGCCAGGGTTATATCTGTTGAGGAGTTTACCAAAAAGATTCCTGCGAAAAAATCCAGAGAGAGATTCAAGGATAAAACCTTTCTAAAAAAAGATGATGCGCAGAGGATAACAGAAGAATTAAAGAAAATCTGGCTAAAAGAGATATGAGAATAAGGAACCTACATCCTTGGAATGTTACAGCTAAAGAGGCTAAAGAGATTCAACTTAACCTTTCTAAAAGGATTAATTTAGAAAATCACATAAGAGAAATAAGGTATATTGCCGGATGTGATGTCTCATTTGACAAAGAGACCTCTTATGCGGCTATTTCCATACACGATTATAAGACCTTAGAATTAGTTGAAGAGCAATCGGCTAAAGACAGGATAAGATTTCCATATATAGCTGGCCTTCTTACTTTTAGAGAAGGACCTCTCTTATTAAAAGCATTGTCTAAGATTAAAAGAATACCAGATATCTTTATATTTGATGGACAGGGGATAGCTCATCCATTGAATATGGGTATTGCTACTCATATGGGTCTATTGTTAAATAAACCGACAATAGGATGTGCAAAAAGTCTTTTATATGGAAGTTACCAGGAGCCGGCTAATGAATTTGGTTCATATTCAAGGATAAAGGATAAAGAAGGTAAGACTATAGGGGTTGCCTTAAGAACCAGAGAGAATGTAAAACCTGTTTTTGTCTCATGTGGCTTTAAGGTAGATTTAGAGGCAAGCATCTATATAATATTAAGTTGCACAGATAGATACAGATTACCTGAGGTGATGCGTTCTGCTCATCATCTAAGTCAGAAGGTAAAGAAAGATGATACCCTTAAGAGATGAAAATCCAACTGAAAACTTCCCCTATATAACAGTGTCTCTTATTGTAATTAATGTAACTGTCTTTATCTATCAGTTAATTGCAGGTAGTCCCTTTACAGAATATTTTGCGCTTAAGCCCTATAATATCTTCCATAGCCCGACGGGATTTGATTGTTTTACTTTTATAAGTTCTATGTTTTTACATGGAAGTCTTAGTCATATCATAGGCAATATGCTCTTTTTATGGATCTTCGGTGATAATGTTGAAGATACCTTAGGTAAGATAAGATATATAATCTTTTATCTTATATGCGGTATTGCAGCAGGCTTACTTCATACCCTCTTTAATATAAATTCAAAGATACCTACCCTGGGTGCAAGTGGTGCTATCTCAGGAGTGCTCGGTGCCTATCTGGTTTTATTTCCAACAGCAAGAGTGCTTACCTTAGTTCCTATTTTTTGGTTTATCAGATTGATCTATCTACCAGCCAAGGTCTTTTTAATTGTCTGGTTTATCTTTCAATTTTTATATATAACCTCACCTGCAGCTGGTGGTGTTGCCTTTCTGGCTCATATTGGAGGATTTGCTGTTGGATATTTTCTAATAAGACCATTAGTAAGATATAAACCTCCTGAGATTATCAATGAGGATGATTGGTTTGATGAGGATGAAGGGTCATGGGTATAGATATTAAGAGAATTCTTAACTTTATCTATGATAGATTATATGAAAGTTTTGGTCCTCAGAAGTGGTGGCCAGGTGATACTCAATTAGAGATAATTGTAGGTGCCATACTTACTCAAAATACCAGTTGGACCAATGTTGAAAAAGCAATTGGGAATTTAAAAAGAGAGAATCTGTTAGATGTTGAAAACTTAAAGAAGATAACTACTAGAAGATTGGCTCATCTTATAAAGCCAGCCGGCTATTATAACATCAAGGCTAAAAGATTGAAAAACTTCATAGAATACCTTTACTCTTTTTATGATGGTAGTCTAAAGAAGATGTTTGACAGAGACTATTTAAGGCTTCGCGCAGAACTCTTGAGTTTAAATGGTATTGGCCAAGAGACAGCCGATTCTATTTTATTGTATGCAGGCAATAAACCCATCTTTGTGGTAGATGCTTATACAAAAAGGATTCTTCAGAGGCACCATTTAATTGATAAAGACGCAAGTTATTCCGAGATTCAGAACCTATTTATGGATAATTTAAAGAAGGATGTAAAACTCTTCAATGAATACCATGCCTTGTTGGTTAATCTGGGCAAGAATATCTGTCTTAAAAGGCCTCTATGCGAGCTCTGCCCTCTAAAGGATATTAATAAATTAATAAGGTATTTTTGTGATTCTTGTGGGAGGCAATTGCCGAGGGTAGATGAAAGATATATCTTAAAAATCCAACTATATGCCTCACCTGAGGTGGAGATTTCCAAAGAGGATTTGTTGCAAGATACAAGAAAGAAGATAAAGGAATTGGTTGAGAGTTTTAAAGATAGAAACCCTCAAGAGTTAAAAGACGAGGTTTATGTTGATTATGAATTTTGTCTATGTAAGAGATGTCGGGATGTCTTTGCCAAAAGGTTAGCCTTAAGAGAATTTGTTTAAGATGGGGATAATACATAAGCCTGATAAGGTTAAACTTATTACCAGCATTTTCAGCAATAGAAAAGAACTTTTTAATAGGGTAATATCCATCTTGCAGAGAGACTTTGGACCTCTTGATTTTGAAAGCGAATTTTTATCCTTTGATAAGACAGATTATTATACTGATGAGATGGGTAAAGGGTTATTAAGAAAGTTCTATAGTTTTAAGAAATTGATTGAACCTGATGAGATTGTTGATATAAAACTATATACCAATAGAATAGAGGATAGATTTAGAGAAGAAGGCAGAAGAAAGATAAATATAGACCCGGGGTATATCAGTTTAGGTAAACTTGTTTTGGCCACAACCAAGGACCAGCAGCATAGAATCTATCTAAATAAAGGGATATACGCTGAGACTACCTTAAGATATAAAGATGGCAGATTTATGGACTGGGAGTGGACCTATCCTGATTACAGAACAGCAGAATATAGAGACATCTTTAACAAGATAAGGGATATTTACAGGGAGCAGATAAGATAAACGCTATCCTTTCTAAATATCCATCAGTTAAAATATGTAAAACAGAATTAAAGGCGGATTAAACAGAAGAACAATCTTGAAAATCACGCACCTTTAGATATTCAGAAAGAGCAATAAAGATGAATTTGGCAAAGGTACAGGATAAAAAGGAAGGTGTTGGGTGAGGATATTAGTCAGTGCCTGTCTTGCGGGCATAAACTGCAGATATGATGGCAGAAATAAAGTGAATAAAAAAATAAAAAAGATGGTTGAAGAAGGAAAAGCCATATGTGTATGCCCTGAAGAATTGGGGGGACTTTCTACTCCCAGACCTCCCTCTGAGATTTTAAATGCCACAGGTGAAGATGTCTTAAGCCAAAAGGCAAAGGTGATAAACAAAAAGGGAGAGGATGTAACTTCTAATTTTATAAAAGGTGCTTACAAGGTTCTTGATATAGCCAAGAGATATAAGATAAGTAAGGCTATATTTAAGTCAAAGAGTGCGGCTTGTGGTAAAGGGAGTATATACGATGGTTCATTTAAAAATAGATTGATTGAAGGAAATGGTGTTGCCACCGCCCTTCTTTTAAAAAACAATATTAAGGTAGTAACAGAGGAGGGTGAATGAGGATAGTAAATAAGTCCAAAATCCTAAATCCTGAGTCCTAAGTCAGCAAAAGAAGAAAAAAAAGAAAGTAACAAATCAAAGATTTGCAAAATAAAAAAGAACAGGCGAGTTTATTGGACATAGGACATCGGACATAGGCCAGATTAATTTGTGTTGATCAGTGTGTAAATTGTGAAAATTAGTGTTCATTTTAATAGGGAGGTAGATTATGTTTGATAAGATGAAACAACTTTTTGATATGCAAAAGAAGGCGAGGGAGATAAAGAAACAATTATCTCAGATTCAGGTTGATGTCGAAAGATTAAATGGCAGGATAAAGATAAGTTTTGATGGGGAATATAATATAAAAGATTTACAACTTGATAAAGAACTATTAAAAGAAGATAATAAAAACCTCTTAGAGGAGAATCTAAAGAGTTGTATAAATGAAGCCTCTAATAAGATAAAAAGGATTATGATGGATAAGATGAAGGCATCTATCGGAGGTTTGAATATTCCGGGTATGTAATTAAATTGACATAAGATTCATAAGATGGTATCATTTCAATCTGTGGCCCCATCGTCTAGCCTGGTTTAGGACAGATGGTTCTCAGCCATCAGACACGGGTTCAAATCCCGTTGGGGCTGCCATTTTGTCATAAGAAGTTCCATATAGCAATCTATAATGAAATGTCCTGTATGTTATAGAGATCTAATAAAAGTTACCAGAGGTTCAACAGAAGTTGACATTTGTCCAAAATGCCAGGGAGTTTGGTTAGATTCAGGTGAAATTGTTCTTTTCATAAAAGAATTAACCGAAAGTTCAGAAATATCTCCAAGAACACCCCACTTATTTAAACCACCTGATGTCAAAACAGTTCACACATTAAATGAACCAGATAAACTTTGTCCAAGATGCAATAAAACTCTCCAGAAATTTAATTATGCTTACGATTCTAATATCTTTTTAGATAAATGTCCTCTGTGCCAGGGTATCTGGCTGGATGGTGGAGAGGCTGAGCTATAGCCAGATATTTAAAAGACGATCCAAGAGTGACTCAAATTTATAAAGAATTTGTAAAGAGCGATGAAGATCTAAATGATTTAGTCGAACTTGGGAAAACACTCAAGGAGGCAATAAATCCGGCTTTTCTTTGGCTGCCGAAAATAATCATACCTCTTTATGATGATAATCCCAGACAGAGGTTTCCTCTGGTTACTCTCTTGATAGTTTTATTAAATATATTGATTTATATTACCTGTGCTTTGCAGGGAAAAGATGCGCGCTTGTTTATTGAGAGATTTGCTTTAGTACCGAAACATTTCTTCGGTATTGGTTTGTTTACTTCAATGTTTTTACATAGTGGCCTTATCCATTTATTAGGTAATATGTTCTTTCTTTGGATATTTGGAGATAATGTAGAGGATAGATTCACGCGAGGTGGCTATCTCATTTTTTATTTAATGTGCGGCTTAGCAGCAAGTGCGCTTTTTTCAATTATGCACTCTGAAGCAACCTTGACTGCAATTGGGGCTAGTGGAGCTATCTCAGGCATAATGGGAGCATATTTTGTATTTTATCCAAAAGTAAAAATCAAAACTTTCTTCATATATAAGATAATCCGCGTGCCTGTATATATCTACCTGGGAGTATGGTTTCTCCTTCAATTATTATATGCTTCAATATATCGTTCATTGGGGTTTATAGGGGGTATTGCTTGGTTTGCGCATATTGGAGGTTTTGTTTTCGGTGGTGTAGTTGCCTTATTCAAAAAGAGATTTTATAAAGCAATTCGTAAAGGAGATAGTAAGTAAATCCAGAAGAAACAGTTAGAAATGTGGTTTACAGGAAGGTAATGTATGATATAATAATAAAAGTTAATAG
>CAZQVU010000065.1:0-6427 GCA_964596885.1 uncultured Planctomycetia bacterium | reverse complement strand
CAATACACAAATTATAATCAATACACAATACCAAATACCAAAATTACCTGTCTGCGGGCAGGTAGACAAACAGAACTCAATGTTTTGGTATTGGGATTTTGAATTTGTGATTTGTTTGTAATTTGGAATTTGTTTATTGGAATTTTTAAACATTTGTTTTTAATTTTTGATATTTGATATTTAATATTAATTTTCGTATTCCCTAATTGGCTTGGGTTTTTTTCGTCCATCTACTACATCATCTGCTCCACTTATTATATGTGGGGTAATAAATACAAACAACTCTGTATTCTCGGTATCTCTAACAGTCTTCCTAAAAAACATACCCAGAAGAGGAAGACTTCCTAAAAGAGGAACCTTTTTAACCGTCTCTATCTTTTCATCCTTCTTTAACCCTCCTATAACAACAGTAGCGCCGTCTCTGATCATAACTGTTGTCTCCACTTCAGTAGTATCAACAATGGGTATCTTATTTGCCGAAGGAGTAGTATAGGTTGAAGCCACACTACTAACCTCAGGTTTTATCTTCAGAGTTATAAATTCCTCATCATTAATGATGGGAGTAACTGTAAGTTGAACACCTACATCAATAAAGGTAACCTCTTCAGCAGTAGTAGAAGTGGTTTGACCGGTAGTGGTGGTGGTAGTCACATAGGCTTCTGTGGTGCCAATGTGAATTTTAGCCTCCTGGTTATTGACTACTGCAATACTTGGACTGGAAAGATTTTTGCTTCTGCCATAAGTTCTCAAAGCCTTTAAAGTAGTAACATACTCATCAGCAGTTAAAGTGCCTATCTCAAAGAAGCCCCTTGAACCTTTGGTTAAATCCATCTTTACATCTCCCCTGAGGGTTAAATCAGAATCCCAGCTAATTCCCATATTAAAATCATCAGATAAAATTACCTTGATTATCTTCACTTCCAACAAAACCTCTTTAGTCTTTGTATCCAACTTTTTAATCAAGTGCTCTATCTCCTTCATCCTCTCAGGCAGCGCTCTTACAATAACCTGATTACTCCTTTCATCTGCCGTAATAGAACCAACCTTTTTAGCATCTAATCTCCCAATTAAGGCTGATTTAACAACCTCAGCCTTGGCATACTGGAGAGAGAAAACCTTTGTTATCGAAGGCTGGTCTATCTTTTTTATTGCCTCGAGCATCTTCTTAAGATATTCTGGGGTATCCAGCATAATTATCAGTCCCGACTCATCATCTATAGCCAATTTTCCTATATCACTTTTTAGAACTTTAAGTATCTCAAAGGCATAATCAGGACGGGCATACCTTAATTTAACAGTCCTCACCTCTCTTCTATCTTTAAACTTTGTTCCATGAAGAGCCATATATTCCTCTTCAGTCATCACAAATATGATATTTTCCTTTCTCTCGTAGGCAAGATTATTAGCCAGAAGGATAATCTCCAGGGCATCCTTGATGCTCACTTCCTTTAAAAATAAAGATACCTTTCCTTTCACCTCTTTAGTGGCAACGATATTAATATTCCCTTTTTGAGCAAGAAATTTTAAAACATCTACAACATTCATATCCCTAAGATCAAGGGCTATCTTTTTCTCTAAGTCAGGAGAAATGGATGAAGATAAAATTGGGGCTGGTTCTGGTTGGGCATAACAGAGAGAGGCAAAAATTACAATATATAATACCCAAATTACAAACAAATGTTTAAAAATTCCAAGTTTCATTACATTAACTCCATCTCTTCATTATTATATTCTAAGATTACTCTATCTTCAAGAATAGTTTTTACTTTAATATCTTTTATGGTTTCTCCCTGTTTAACAAAATAGGTCCTTTTTTCCTTAATGTGTTCTATCATCGCTTCTGGACATTCACCCCAATATATTCCTACCAGTCTTAAATCTTTTATTAATTGACTTAAGCTTAAAACCTCCCTTTCTATGAGCTTCGATTTTGTGGCAGAAGGACTGAATAAATCTCTCTTTTTACAAACTTCAAGATAATCAGGAAGAGGTGCAAGAGGAGTAATGAGTCTTTTCTTGTCTGGGGCAGGATGTAAATTGGAGGCATTATCATAAATCTTCTTTAAACTTGGTCTACAGTTAACAAAATCTGTCAGTAAAAAAATGATTAAAACCAAAAGTATAGTAAAAAACACACTATTTGCCTTTTTTATATTGACCCCGGAGGAGATAGAAAATTTTTCTTTTAATAAACTTTTTACATCTTCTACCCTCTTATTGATTCTGTTAAAGATTGCAGAATTCTTTATACCTTCTTCTTTCTTCCTTAAGGCATTATCATCTTCCTCTTTAATTATGCTAAGTAATTTTTCCTCGGGGGAGATATCTTTCCTTACCATGTCTGTTTACTATCTTCGTCTACAAGTTTTGTTTCTCTTTCTATTAATTTACATACCAGGTCTCTATCTACAAACTTGCCGCCTTCTACTGCCAGCATCTCTAAAGCATTGTGACAGAGCATAGTAATCTTTCTGGGATAACCTCTGGAATAATTATAAATTTCATCAATAGCCCCTTCTTCAAATAAGAGAGTTTGAGAACCATTACAAGTTGCTTTGTTTAAGCGAAAATCTATCATCTCTTTAATCTCCTGTCTATCCAATGGCTCTATTACATATTTAAGACTTATCCTATCCCAGAAATTCTCTATCTTTTTTATTCTGGGTAAAAGTTCCATCTGGCCCATCAGAATTAATTGCAATATCTTATATTCACTCGTCTCGTAATTTAAGAGTGTTCTTAATATCTCCAGACAGACATTAGAGAGTTTCTGAGCCTCATCAACTAACAAAATAATGGTCTTATTTTCTTCCACTCCTTTTTGAAAAAGATATTCCTCTATTTTATTCATACAGTCAATCGCAGAAGGACGCTTTGCGTTTAATTCCAGTTGAAAAAGCCGCGCTAAGTATAACAAAAACTCTCTTTCAGAATTTGGGAGGGGGTTTAATATCATATGGAATAAAATAGTCTCCGGGTCTTCACTCTTTAAAACTTGAAAAAGTTTTCTTGCCAGGGTGGTCTTCCCTGTACCTACCCTACCTAAGACCAAACTTAATCCTCTCTTAAGTCTAATGGCAATTCTTAATTTGTAAAGGATTGCCTTATGTGCCTTGGATAAATAAAAGAAGGCTGGATCAGGACTTGTAGAAAATGGTTCTTTCTCTAACCCTAATCTTTTAAAATAACTCATCCCACTTAGCAAATAGTCGTAACTCCCCCCTCTTTTTTCTTTGTTTTCTTTCCGTTCCATTTTTTGACACAGATGCACACAGATTCAGGACACAGGATTCAGGACTCAAGATTCAAGATTCACGACACAGGACTCAAGATTCAAGATATCCTGCATCCTGAGTCTTGCGTCTTGCATCTGTGTTTATCCCTATATATATATATCTGTGTTAATCTTTAATGTATCCTGTATCCTGCATCCTGCCTCTTGTATCTTGTATCTTGCATCCTGCATCTGTGTTCATCCCTCTATAATCTGTGTTTATCCTTAACTTTTTAACACCGATGAACACAGATGTATCTGTGTTTATCCTTAACTCCTGCATCTTGCATCCTGCCTCTCTGGTGCCTGGTGCTCTGGTGCACTGGTGCTCTTCTTTGTCTCCTGCATCCTGTATCTTGCATCCTGCACCTGTGTTCATCCCTCTATAATCTGTGTTTATCTCTCTATAATCTGTGTTTATCCTTAATGTATCTTGTGTATCCTGCGTCTTGCATCTTGTATCTTGTATCTTGTATCTGTCTATTCTCCTACCTTTTTCAGAAACCTTTTTAAAATTATACATTATATAACCCAACCTGTCAAGGTTATGGAGGAATTTACCCAGTTTCTTTTAAAGAAAGATGAACACAGATTCCAGGACTCAAGATTCAAGATTCACGACACAGGACTCAGGATGCAGGATATCTTGAGTCCTGAATCCTGAGTCCTGTATCTTGTATCTTGCATCCTGCATCCTGCCTCTCTGGTGCTCTGGTGCACTGGTGCTCTTCTTTGCCTCCTCCCTCTTGTATCCGTGTTTATCTGTACATATCTGTGTTTATCCCTCTATATATCTGTGTTTATCCTTATTCTTTTCTTTCCTCAGGCTCCAACCCCTCCTGTTCTAAACGAAGGGAGACTTTCTTAGCTTTCCTTACTTCTCTTTTAGTCATTGCATCAGCATCCTCAGGATTGGTAATAACATAGGGGGTAATAAAAACTAATAATTCTGTCTTCTGAAGCTCGGTGTGGTGTTTCCTGAAAAATAACCCTAAAATCGGAATATCTCCTAAAAGAGGAATTTTACTTACAACCTTAGTTTTATCATCTCTCATCAGGCCGCCGATAACGATAACCTGTTTATCTTTAACTACAACTGATGTCTGTGATTCTCGAGTAGCAAGTATGGGGGCATTTAGTTCTGCGTCATAAGCTGATATCTTATTTATTACCTGATGGATAATTAAAGCTACATCTTTGTTTTTATTAATAGTTGGAGTAACAGTAAGTTCTATAGCGACATCTTTATAATCATAACTCTTGACTGTTCCACTCGTCTCTGTATAACTAACATCTTTTAAGATGGGAATTGACTCTCCAATTTTTATCTTTGCCTCTTCATTATCAGAAGCAAGGACGCAAGGAGCGGATAATATATTAAACTCTGTATTTTTAGCCAATGCCTGGATTAAGGCATTCAAATCTTCACTTTCCTTTAAAATGGAATATTTAAATCCTTCGGCTATAAAACTTGACAAACCCCATGTTGCCGAAACTTCACCTGTAATATCTGATGAACTTGACCACTTCCCGCTATACTCCCACTCTATGCCGAATTTGGTCTCGTCAGTTAGTGTAACTTCGGCTATCAAAGCCTTAATTAAAACCTGGGGGCTGCGCACATCTAATTTCTCCAATAATCTCTTAATGGTTGGGAAGTTTTGAGGAAGAGTGGTAATAATAAGCGAATTTGTTCTTTTATCAGCCACCACCTTTACCGCTCCTTCTAAAGCGCCAATACCCTCTTTACCTAACATCTCCTCGGCTGATTCTAACTTTACCTTCTCTTTCACTTTTCTTGGTCTGGTAGCCTTCTCTTTACCACCCATACTGGCAAATAGTTCATTCAATACTCCTGCCACCTCTTCTGCCTTGCCATTCTGAAGAGGAAAAACGCGAATATTATCAGCCGAAGGAGGACTCTCTACATCAAGTTTATTTATCAATGCTTTTACTACCTCCATATTGGTCTCAGCAGTAATTACTATCAAAGAATGAAGTCTCTCGTCAGGGATAATGGTTACTTCTCCTATAACCCCTCTAAGAATCTCTTTAGATATTCCAGTAAGTTCTCTTTTCTTCCGAGGTCGTTTTGCCTTTTTCTGACGCTGAGCAAAGACCTGTTTTAATGTGTTTGATAACTTAACCTCATCAGCATACTCAAGAGGAACGATTTCAATAACAACATTCTCCTCTCTGACTTCAACATCTAACTGCTCTATAATCTTAACCAGTCTTTCTATATTTGAGGCTACATCAATTATTACTAAAGTGTTTGTCCTCTCATTGGCAATAATAGTGCCTCCGGCAAAAATTAACCCCCCTAAAATTGCCTTCATATCAGAGGCAGCTACATATTCAAGTGGAATTATTTGCGTGATAACCTTATCTTCAGGACTAATATCTTCTAACTTGCGGCCAATGTGGGTCTCAATTCTCTTTCTGGTGGCTTCTGTCTGGGCTACTATCTTTATTATCTTCCCTGAGCGAACCATCGTAAAACCCTTAACCTCAAGTATCGCCTGAAGAACATCCAGGGCTTCACTTACTGGCAGTTTAGCAGAACCTATAACTGTGACCTTACCCCTGACTTTATCTCCCTTGATGATAGTCAAATCTGCCACTTCACTAAAAAACTGTAATACCACATCTATATCTGTATCCTGAAAATTAAAAGAGATGAGTTTTTCGCTCTCTTTTTTACTTTCTTGTTTAACATCCTCAACTTCCGCAGAAAAGCCAGGACTAATCAGCCCTATGACCATTAACGCAGTCAATATGAAACCAACTATACCTATTTTAAATTTAGAAGGTTCTTTACTCATTACATTTATACTCATATATTTATTACTCCGTCAACTCAAATATTACAGTCTTCTGGATATCTGTTCCTTTTTCTACAATAGTTAATGATAAACCACCATCAACTTTAACTTTTTTAAAAACCTTCTGGACATCATTTATATTTCTTACCTCCTGACCATCTATCTTCAATATCAAATCGCCTCTTTTAAGTCCCTTTTGACTTGCCCGGGTATTCTCCTTAACTCTTACTATATACAATCCTTTCTTAAAAGGCAAGTTTAATCTTTCAGCCAAAATAGAAGTAATAGGCTGAACATCTATACCCAGATACCCTCTGAGCGGCAATAA
>CAZQVU010000064.1:0-6458 GCA_964596885.1 uncultured Planctomycetia bacterium | reverse complement strand
TAAAAATAGTATGTTCTTCAAGCCCACACAGAGAGTAGTTTTTGCAGAATTTTTTTATAGTTTTTTGTTTTAATTTAGCAAAATGATATCTTGCTCCCTTTGTTTGACCTTCTTTGATTATATGGCCATCTTCAATTAATTCTTTAAGATGTTTGTTTAGGGCTTGCCGGGAAATCTTAAAGTGCTTAAGAATTTCGTTTCCTTGGACTATTTTTTTATTTTTTACATATTTTAGTATTTTGTCTTTCGTTCTCATGAGATAACCACTCTTAATAATAAGTTATTATATAATTTCTATTATAATGATACATTATTGTCAACTAATTGTCAACCTGAATCAAATTTTAATTGTCAACCTGTAAATTGACCTCAAAAGGAAGACTATGATTAACTATTGTTCTTGTTTGAAGATATAATTTATGGTATAGTTTAAATAGAGTTAGCGTTGCAATTATTATTTTAAGGATAATGTAGTTCTGGAAGAATATAATATATAGGGAAAAGCAGTAAGGAGTGTCAAGATAAAATACTCCAGATCTGTCTAAAGAACCTTCCTTATTTCATTTGTAATAACTTTAGTACATTATTGCACCTACGAGGTGCAAACGTGGATTATATAGTCAAGTTGGGAAATGATATGTAATTATCTCTTTTTGCAATACCTTTAATCACAGATTATAGTAAATGTAGTTTCCAAAACAAGTCTTGACAAACGATGATTGTTAGTATATACTTATATCAGTAATACCCATAAAAATAGGTATAAGTAAGATGAAATATACAGATTTTTTAACTACAATCAGGAAGAATAATATTTATATATTTACTGTAGATGAGATAGTAAAATGTTTTCCTGATTCTGCCCGTAAAACCATTCAAAATCAAATCCAGATGTGGCAGGAAAAAGGATTATTAGACAGGCTCAAAAAAGGAGTTTATAAAATCCAATTTCCTGAAGGCGGTCCTGTTATTCCAGATTTATATATTGCCAATAGACTCTATGAACCTTCTTATGTTTCTTTGGAGACTGCTTTGAGTTTTTATAGTCTTATTCCTGAGGTGGCGGCAGCTGTTACATCTGTCACGGCGCGTCAAACTAGGCTCTTTAAAAATAAGTGCGGAGTTTTTAGCTATAATTCTTGTAAAAATAAAGCCTATTGCGGATACCGAATTATGCTATATGAAGGATTTAAAGTCTATATTGCAGAAAAGGAAAAAGCTATTGTGGATTTTGTATATTTTAAGCGCAGACATAGTGAAGAAATTGACATAGATGAGGAGAGATTTGATGTGGAAGGATTAAAGAGACTCTCATGGAAGAAAGTTTTTCATTACGCTGAGCTTTATAATAAAAAAACATTAACTACTATAGAAAAGATTAAAGAGCAGACAAAATGATTACATTAGATTCTTTATTAGAGGAGGCTAAGCGTTTAGGTTTGCCATTAGAGAAAAAACGCGGCATTTTAAGGGAATATCTTCAAATACTCATATTAAATTCTATCTATAAACATAAACTTGGAGATAAAATGTATTTTATGGGAGGAACTGCCCTTAGATTTATACATAAACTTCCCAGGTTTTCTGAAGATTTAGATTTTAACGCTAAAGGATTAACCAGCAATGAGTTTGATAAGTTATTAGACGTTATTAGAAAGTATTTAGTAAATGAAGGATTTGATGTTAGTATAAAAAGAAAAGATAGTTATGGTGTATATTCTGCCAGAGTGGGATTTGTTTCAGTAATGAAGAGTTTCAACTTGGTTGATGAAAGGGATGAGGACATAGTTATTAAAATAGAAGTAAACAATCCTGATTGGAAGATAAAAGGTGAAGCGGCGGTTCTTTCATTTTTTGGACTCTTATTTACTGCTTCAATAATGGATAAGGGCTCTTTTTTAGCTGAAAAGTCACATGCTTTTATCCATAGATGCAGAGGTAGAGATGTCTATGATGTTTTATTTATGTTGCGTCTTAAATTCCCGCTGGATAAGAGGATATTTTTAGCCAAAAAGATTAAAGATGAACCTAAAGAAGTTTTGTTGAATAAATTTAGAAGTTTAAAAGAGGATGACTGCAGGAAATTAGCTAATCAGGTAAGGCCTTTTTTATTTAAAGAAGATGAGGTCGAAGCGGTTAGAAAAGCATCATTTTATGGCCCGCAGTTATTAAAAGAATATGAATGAATCTACAAGCTTGAGTATTTTTTGTAAATATGGGGTAAAGATAAAAGATGAATGATAGCAGGGAGAGATTTATTTATGTTTGTTGGGTTTAAATACTACGTTGTTTTTGTAATCTGCGCAGCAGTTTCTTTTTTAATCACACCGTTAATAAGAAAAGTCTCTTCTTTAAGAGGATTTTTAGATAAACCGAACAGGCGTAAGGTTCATAGAAAAAGTATTCCTACTTTAGGAGGGATTGCAATTTATATTGCCTTTTTAGTCGGACTCTCTTTTATTTTTAATATCACCGGGGTCATCAGCAAATCAGAGATTATTGGTTTGTTGCTCGGCAGTTCTTTTATTGTTTTAATCGGCATTTATGATGATATTAAAGGTATACCGGCTTTAATGAAACTACTTGGGCAGATTATAATAGCCTCGCTTCTTTATTATTATGGGTTTAGGATTACAGAGATTAGTGGTTTATTTGTTGAAAAGATTTATCTAGGTTATGCCTCATACTTTATTACTGTATTTTGGATTGTTGCAATAATTAATGCTATCAATCTCTTAGATGGATTGGATGGTCTGGCTTGCGGTATAACAACTATAGTTTCAATCTTTTTATTTATTGCCTCTTTGCTTGATGAAAACTTTATAGTTTGTCTTTTCGCTCTTAGTTTGGCTGGATGTTGTATCGGCTTTTTACCATATAATTTTTATCCGGCTACTATATTTATGGGTGATACAGGTAGTATGCTTTTAGGTTTAATCTTATCTTTACTGGCTGTTGAGAGTTATCAAAAGAGCACAACTTTTATTACTCTTTTGGTGCCTATTATCGTTTTGGCAGTGCCTCTGATAGATACTACCCTTTCTGTAATTAGACGCTTTATCAGAAAGAGACCGCTATTTAAGGCTGATAGAGAACATATACATCATAAGATGCTTAAGGAAAGGTCTCAGGTTAAGACTGTCTTGACCTTATATCTTGTAACCTGCTTTTTTGGTATGATTGCTCTGGGATTAAGGGATATTGAAGGTGTATATACTTTTGTTGCTTTAATCATTGTCGGTCTGGTTACATTCAGGTGGATGAAAAACCTGGGCTTTTTAGAATTTGAGGATAATAAATGATTTTTAGATTTTAATTTGTTATAATGTAGATATTTGGCAGGAGTGATATGGGTATAAAAGAGAAATTAGGCGTTATAGGATATATCATCAAAGTAACTTTTGGGTATCTATTAAAGTATCCCAGAACTCTACTACCTTTTGTGATAATTGCCGTATTTAATATATTATCTCTTTTCACCCTTTATCTTGCTCCTTTGTATCCATTTAATAAGATATTAGGTCCACCCATTATAAGATTCTGGGGAATAAGGTTCTTACACTATCCTTATAACTTTATTCTTTTGCCCAGTTTATTTTCTAAAGTAAAGAACTTTCTAATTAATCCTTTGATATCTAGCATTATGATTGCTGTCTGTGTAGGTATGATATATCACTATTATCTTGGTCAAGAACCATCTTTTTCAAGAGCCCTTAATAAAGCCTTAAGAAAATATGTGCATCTTCTATTGGTTATGGTTATTATGACAGTATTAATTTATCTTATAGCGCGCTTTATGCCTTATATATTTAATAAAATCTTTCCTGATTGGAAGGGCGTGGGGTTTTTAAGTTTTGTGGTGCTCTTTTTTATAACCGTGGGTATTGAGGCTCTTTTTGCTTATGCCTTTTTAGCCATTATGATAGGAGGCAAAAATATATTAGGCGCACTTAAAGAAAGTCTTGTCTTTTCAAGTGGTTTATTTTTCATAACATATATGTTGGTGCTTATTCCCAGACTATTTGATTTGGCTATAGCTATATTAGCCAGAAAACAGCTTTATTTTATGGATAAGTTTATACCCGATATAACTCTTTTAATTATAGTTATCGGTATATTAGTGGCAATATTCTCAGACGGTTTGGTTTATTCTCTTATCTCTAATCTGTATATCTTAAGGAAAAAAGCAAAAGACTTTAGCAAGAAAATGTGAAAAAGGGAATGAATAGAGCAAGATTGATAATCATAGTTTTTTTACTTTGTGTTACAATGTTATTGGCCGGCTGTTATGGTCAATATAAGGCAGAGAGAGAATTCTGGCTTGCAAATCGTAAATATGAACGTATTTTAAGAAGAATTGATTCAACAACTTCTGAAGAATTCGAAGAACTTATTGTTGACCTCAGAAAGTTAGTTATAGGTTATCCTTCTTGGTCTAATTCTGCGTTTGCTCAGTTAAGGATTGCCAATCTCTATAATATACAGGGTAAATATGATAAGGCTCTATCTGAGTATAAAAAAGTAATAGAGAATTTTCCTACTTCTACTGCAGCCTCAGCACAGGCCCTTTTTGCTATAGCCACCATATATCAAAGAAGAGATGATGAACAAACAGCTAATAAATATTTCAATAGAGTCCAAAAAGAGTATCCAGATACACTAGTAGCATTAAATATCCCCCTTTATTTAGCCAGATATTATAAGAGTAAAGGAAGGATTGAGAAATCAAATCTTGCCTATGATGAAGCTATACAAAAGTATAAGGCTATAATCGATGAGGTTCCAGATGAGAAGGAGGCAATCTTGGCCTTAGATTATTTAACCCGCTGTTATGATGATAGAGAGAAATGGGACGAAGCCATAGTCTCATTGCGTAGTATTATAGATAGACATCCTGAAAGTGTATTAGCCCAGAAGGCTTTATTAATTATAGCCGGAATATACGAGATAAAACTTAAAAGTAAAGAGAAGGCTAAAGCAGTTTATCAAGAGATAATTGATAAGTTTCCTAACACTCCTTTACAGAAAGCATTAACTGATTATTTTGATAAAAATAAGAAAGAAGATGTTGAGAATATTGAATAGATTTAAGATATTTTTAATTTCCATTTTAGTTATTTTAATTTATCTACCTACATTTGCTTGGATGAAGGAAAGATTCTTGGCAGTTGAGTCTTATTACACACATGGATGGCTTGTGCCTTTTATATGCCTGTGGTTAGTCTACAAAAAGAAGGAGAAATTGAAAAAGGCAACAATTAAACCTGCCATATCCGGTCTATTTATCCTAATTTTTGGTCTACTGGTCCATATTTTAGGGTTGGCTTCACAGATTAAATTTGTAAGCGGTTTTTCTTTAATCTTTGTATTGCTAGGGCTATCTTTATATTTGGCAGGAAAAGACTATACTAAAGAGATCCTTTTTCCGATTTTATTCTTGGTTTTTATGATACCTCTTCCCCGAGTCTTAATAATACAGATAAGTTTTAGGATGAAACTATTAGCAGCAGAAGCCGGTGCTTCTTTGATTAACTGGTTTAATATACCAGTTTATAGAACAGGTAGTATTGTATATTTACCTAATACATCTCTTACAATCGGTTCTCCCTGCAGTGGTTTAAGGTCTTTGATTTCATTGACTGCTTTGGGTGCTTTATTTGCCTATCTATCTGATTTGTCCAGAGTTAAAAAAGTGATACTTTTTATAAGCGCAATACCTTTAGCTTTAGCAGCCAATGTATTGCGAATCGGAATGCTTTTGTGGGTTGCTTATGTCTATGGTCATAATGTGGCTACTGGTAGATTTCATGATATCTCCGGAATACTCGTCTTTATATTTGCTATTGTAGGCTTAATGATTGTTAACAGGGTTTTACAATGGAAGGCAAAAGGATAAATTACTGGATAATAGTCATTATATTGAGTTTAACCTCTCTTTGGGTGATGCTTCTTTATACCAGAGATAAGGATATTAGCCAGGGTATGGTTAAGATGATAGAGGTGCCTTATAAGATTAACAACTGGCAGGGTAAAGATATTGAGTTAGATGAGAGGATTCTTCAGATATTGGGTACAGATAAGGTCATCCTGCGAGAGTATAGAACTCCAGAAAACGATATTATCTGGCTATACATTGTCTACAGTGAAAAGGATAGAACAAGTTTTCATCCTCCAGAATATTGCTATATAGGTTCAGGTGAGACCGAGCTTATTGAGAGGGGTTTGGTGAATATACCCATAGGTAAAGAGAGTTTGTTAGTCAACAGATTAGTCTTTCAGACACCTGATGGGATGCAGATGGTTTTATTCTGGTTTATGGTCAATGAGAAGATGTTTGCCAGTTATTATAAACAGCAATTATATATAGTTTTGAATACTTTAACAGGTAAAGGTTATCAAGGAGCTATGGTTCGACTCTCAAGTTATTTCCAAACAGAAGATAAAGAGGAAAATTTAGA
>CAZQVU010000063.1:0-6476 GCA_964596885.1 uncultured Planctomycetia bacterium | reverse complement strand
ATTTTTCATATCTATTAATTTTTATGCTGGGTATGCTATTGGCTATTTTGTTTTCCAGGGGGTTTTATTTGAAGATTCTTAAGGGCCACCTGGCTATGCTTGAATATTGGCGGCAGAATATTAGATACCGTTATGCGCATGAAGTTAGAGGCTTGTCTAAAAAAGACAAAGAGAGCGCGGATGCGGTTTTTAATCTTTATCAAAAGGTGAAGTCTCTACCCTTTATAGCAGTTTTGGCTGCTAATCCATCTGTATTATTTGTGGTTATTTTCGTTATGATAAGGATATTTAAAGGTGGTTTTGACATAGATTATTTTGGTTTCCCCCAGGTTCTCATTGATAAATTTGTGGTTTGGTCATTAACCCTGTTAATAGTTGGTCTCTTTATTCGCACATTTGGTTTTATCGAATTTATGGGTGAAGGTGAAAGATATATGGAATATGCAGGGTTTCCCATAGCCGTAATCGGAAGTCTTACAGTTTATAGTAGTTTGCAAAGCCAATATTTTATCATTGTTTTAGCTGGATTTTTAACTTTTATAATTTTAGGTGGGCTTTTACCGGCTTTTTATCTCCAGCAGAAGGTAATTATTCAGGATAAGGAAAGAAGTATTACAGAGCCTTTATGGAAGATATTTGATTATATAAATAATATTGATGGAGAAGTGAGAATGATGTGTATCCCACAACTTATGAGTACATCGGTTATGTATTTTACTAAAGCTAAAACTTTATGTACTGATAATTCTCCTGCTCATATCACTGATTTGGCTAATATTCTTCCAGTTATAAAAAGACCATTGAGTGAAATTTTCAAAAGATATAAGATTAATTATCTTTTAATCAATGAGCACTATGTTGGTCTTGATGAGTTAAATTTGAAATCGAAAAAAACAGTTAAAAGGGAAGATGTTTTCCATCTTTTAAAAGTAAGAGAAGGAGAATAGACGATATGAAGAATGTTTTAATTACTGGTGGAGCTGGTTTTTTAGGTTCTTATTTATGCGAAGGCTTATTAAAAGAGGGCAAAAGGGTGATAGCACTGGATATGGCAGATGGTTCTAAAATCGAACATCTGATAGGCAAAAAAAATTTTCAGTTCATTCAGGGTTCAGTTTTAGATAAAGATTTAATGGAGCGCGAAGTCCAGAAAGCGGATATGATATTCCATTTTGCAGCGATTGCTGACCCCCAGCGCTATGTCCAGGAACCCTTAACAGTTTTAGAAATAGACCTTCAGGCGACTCTATATATTTTAAGATTAGCCTCCAAAAATAAAACTAAAGTAATCTTTGCCTCAACTTCTGAGATTTATGGAAGAAATCCCGATGTTCCCTGGAAAGAAGATGACGATAGGCTGCTGGGCTCAACCCATATAAACCGCTGGTGTTATTCTTCGGCTAAAGCCGCGGCAGAGCATTATATATATGCATATAATCAACAAGAGAACCTACCATTTGTTATTGTGAGATTTTTTAATGTCTACGGCCCAAGGTTGGATGATTTAGGTTCAGGAAGGGTTATTCCTATATTCTTGAAACAGTTCCTTATGAATGAACCAATTACTATCCATGGTAAAGGGCAGCAAACCAGAACCTTTGTTTATGTCAAGGATGCTGTTGAGGCTGTTATAAGGTTAGCCTTTTTTAAAAGAGCCGAAGGCCAGGCCTTTAATATAGGAAGCGATAGAGAAATTTCTGTGCTGGAGCTGGCTAAGATTATGAAGAAGGTGGGAAATTTTAAATCAGAATTTAGATTTATACCCCATAAGAAGGTTTTTGGCAAAAAGTATGAGGATATTCCCAGAAGAGTTCCTGATGTATCTAAGATTAAAAAAGTCATTGGATGGTCTGCAACTACTTCTCTTGAAGAAGGCTTAAGAAAGACCATCGAATATTATAAAAAGAGAGTTAATATTTAGTATGCTTAAGGTATTAGAGGTAAATAAATCTGATTTAAAGGGAATAGCAACACTGTTTGATAACAATTATGAGGGCGTGTTATTAGAGGATAGAAGTATCAGTAGAGAGTCTAAATTAGAGTATATAATTGCCCAATTTACTAAAGGTAATAGATTCTTTGCAGTAAAAGAGGCTGATAAAATATTGGCTTTGGCTGGTTTTAAAAAGGAGGATTGGGATACAGAGCATTTCGGTATAAAAATGGCATCTTTAAAGATTAAAAGTATTGCTAAAGACAAAAAGAAAAGGAGACAGATTTCAAGATTCCTTATAGGTGATGTTGTTAAAACTGCAAGCAAAGAGGGTTATCAACATATTTCAATAAAGATTAACCCAGAGCAAAAGGAAGAGATTTTCTCATTAGAAGAGGCAGATTTTTATTATGTTGCTTCACTAATAACTTATATAGTTGATTTGAAAGGATTTTCTCAATCTCTAAGTGAAGCATTACCTTTTATTATCGACAATTATAAGAGCGAAGATTTAACCAAATTAAAAAAGATAGCTTATGAATCTTTTAGTGATGGAGAGGTATGGTCTGATAGATTTCATAATGACCCTTATTTAGATAACAGAAAATGCGATGAACTTTATGTTAAATGGCTTACAAACTGTTGTTTAGGTAAGGAGGCTGATATAGTCTTGGTTGCCAGGAAAGATGATAGACCGCTTGGGTTTATAAGTGCAAAGTACGATAGAAAAATAAAGAGATTTCTAGGGAAAAAAGTGGCATCTATTCCTTTAAATGCAGTAGATAAGAGATATAGAAGACAGGGCATATATAAATCTCTTGTTTATAAAATGTTATCAATTTTAAAAAGAAGAGGTACAGATTATGCTATGATTACTACCCAATTGAATACCCTTGCTGTAAGGAAAGTATGGCATAATATAGGCGGCAGGATAGAATCTTTAAAGTTAGTATTTCATAAAAAACTGTAGAGGCTGAGATGGCAAAAAAGAAAAGATATATACCTTTATCAAAACCCTCTATTTCAAAAGACGAAATAGAAGAGGTTATTGATAGTCTAAGGTCGGGCTGGATTACAACAGGTCCGAAGGTTAAGAGGTTTGAAGAGAATTTTAAAAGATATATAAAATGCAAAGATGCAATTTCTGTAAATTCAGGAACTTCGGCACTTCATCTTGCATATCAGGCTATTGGGTTAAAAGAGGGAGACGAGGTGATTACTACCTCAATGACCTTTGTGGCTACTATAAATATGCTGGTAAAATTGGGCGTTAAACCTGTATTTGTTGATATAGAAGGTGAGACTCTTAACATAGATGTAGAAAAGATTGAGGAGAAGATAACAGATAAGACAAAGGCGATTATACCTGTCCACTTTGCAGGAAGACCTGTTAGGTTGGATAAGATATATAAGATTGCACGCAGATATAAACTTAAGGTAATTGAAGATGCAGCCCATGCTGTAGGTAGTGAGTATAAAGGTAGAAAAATAGGTGCTGTTGGGGATGTAACCTGTTTTAGTTTTCATCCAATGAAAAACATAACAACTGGTGAAGGCGGTATGGTTACAACTAACAACAAAAGGGTAGCTAAGATAGTTAGATTGCTCCGTTTTCATGGTATAAGCAAAGAGGCCTGGGCAAGATATACCAGAGAAGGGCTACCTTTTTATGAGGTCGTAGATTGCGGATATAAATATAATATGATGGATATTCAGGCGGCTTTAGGTATCCATCAATTAAAAAAACTTGATGAGTTTAATCAAAAAAGATATGAATTGGCTTCTCTTTACAATAAACATCTTAAAGATATCGAAGAAGTAATCTTACCACCCCTTGAATGCGAATACGGTAAACATAGTTGGCATTTGTATATTATCTGTTTAAAGATAGAAAATCTCGATATTAACAGAGATCAATTCATAATTGAGTTAAAAAAGAAACATATTGGTTGTGGCATCCATTATAATGCTGTGCACCTTCAGCCTTATTATCAGAAATTAGGATTTAAAAGAGGGGAGTTGCCAATTACTGAGTATTATTCAGATAGGATTATTTCTTTACCTTTATTTCCAACTATAAATAAGAAAGAGGTTAATTTTGTAACTAAAGCAATTAAAGATATAATCCAAATACACAGAAGATAGCAAAGGAACGGTTTTGAGATAGGTAATTGTTCTATTTTTAATATCCACAGTAAATCTATTGCCTTGAACCAAAAGAAGCATTGGATATCTTTGAAAATTCAGGTCTTAGAGTATTAGTTTTAGAAGATTATCTTATTGGTGAAATTAGACATTAAGGTAAAGAAAAAATATGAGGAGGCTAAACAATAAATTTAAGGACTATGGTTATCTTATATATAGGTGGTTAAACCCTATAGTCGATCCTATTAAGTTAATAAGAGCAATTCCGAGATATTTTACTTTTTTTAAAGATTGGTTAGAGTATTCTAAGATAGAAGGAGCAGAGCCTATCAAGTTAATTAATACTTATCCATGCATCCATGATAAAACAAAAATAACTACCTTCGATTCTCATTATTTTTATCAAGATATATGGGCTTTCAATAAGATTTATAAATCCAAAATTAATCATCATATTGATGTTGGTTCAAGAGTTATTTTTGTAGGATTTTTAACTGCTATTACCAAAGTAACTTTTGTAGATATCCGTCCCTTAATGGCAACTTTAGAGAATTTTGATTCAAAAGAAGGTAGTGTGCTATCTTTGCCATTTAAAGATAATTCTGTTGCTTCTTTATCTTGCTTACATGTAGTAGAGCACATCGGTCTGGGTCGATATGGTGATCCACTCGATCCACTTGGGTCAAAAAAAGCATGTGGAGAGTTGTCAAGAATTCTTGCTCGGGGCGGCAATCTATATTTTTCGCTACCTGTAGGCAAGCCACGATTATGTTTTAATGGACATCGCATACATTCACCATCTCAGATACTTAATTATTTTAGTGACTTGGAACTTGTTGAACTTTCAGGTATAGATGATGATGGAAACTTTATAAAAAATATTGATATTTCTATATTGGAAAATTCTAACTATGCCTGTGGTCTCTTTCATTTCGCAAATAAAAATAAATAAAATGGTAGAGTTTTAATTTAATGGTTATGGAAGATTACCCAATGAGGAATACAGAATAATAGTATGGGAATTCAGAGGTTAATAATAATTATATTTCTTATACTATTTATTGCTCCTTTATTTTGGTTCCCCCAACATATGATAGATGTAGGAGGAGATGATGTCAGGCTTTATTTCTTAGTCCCTGAGAATTATGTTGCTAATTTATCTTTATATTGTTGGAATAGTTATAGCGCTCTATCTTATGAATATACTCCCTGGCATGGGTTTCCATTTATATTTATTCCTCTATTTCTTAAAAAATTAGGTTTTGTAGTAGGAATGAGGATAATGATAATTTATGCTTTCACCTTGAGTATGGCTTTTTTGAGCAGCCTTTCTTTTATAAGGGAATTTTTCATTATTATGGGCATAAAGGATAAGAATAATAGAGATCTTTCCTCTTTAATCGGCTCACTAATATATGTTTTTTCACCCATAATACTTATAACTGATTGGCAGCCGAGATTGCCGGAAATATACGGTCTATTTTTGTATCCATTTCTTCTAACGATGTTTATTAAGTCTTTGAATAAAAATAAGATTATATATCTAATTATAGGAGCAATAGCATCTTCTTTATTTTCAGTTGCTATATATATGGCTGTTCCCTGGTTTTTAGGTTTTTTTGTAGGAGTATTAGTTCTGCTGTTGTTAATTTTTCTGACTTATAACAAAAAGATTATTTTCTTAAAACATTCTGTTTTATATTTATTATTTATTACTTTAATCAATCTTCACTGGATTCTTATCTTAATAGATATGACTTTTTTAAGCACGGCAACCTCTTCTATATATAGCAAGGCTATCAGTCAAACTTCAGTTGGTGAATTTATGCATAGAATTAGTTATATGAATGTACTTTATCCTTTTTTGATGCTGCCGCCTAAAGAATTTTATGTAGCAATTAACTCAATTTACCTAAAGTCTGTTCCTTATAGTTTAAGCTTTATGTTTATTTCTCTACCTATTTTGGTTGTCTACAGTTTGATTAAGTGCAGAAAAGAGCACCTTAAATTATTACTTATTTGTAGTTTTCCATTTTTTATTCTGTTATATTTTATAAGCGTTAATATTACTGGACTTGGAGTTGCCGTTTTTAGATGGGCAATTAGAAATATATTGGGTTTTATGATGTTTAAGAATTTTTACACCAAATTATCCATTGGGTTTTCGTTTTTTTATGCCTTATTGATTGCTGTAGCATTATATGGCATATTATCTTTAAAGATTAGAGAAAAAGTCAAATGGATCATTATAGGTGCTATTTTAATACCCTTTATCCTGCCGGCTAGGAGTCTTGTGAGTGGTTATTTTGTCGGTAAATCATATACTAACTCTTTTAATGAATATTTATGCGTTGAATTTACAGATGATACTATGCAAGCCATAGATATGTTGTCTAAT
>CAZQVU010000062.1:0-6517 GCA_964596885.1 uncultured Planctomycetia bacterium | reverse complement strand
TTGTTTAGGATTTAGATATTAGAATTTAGGATTTGTTTATGACATAGAATGTTGGAGTTAGAGCGTAAAGGTTAAATTACAATGTATTATGTTCCGCATACTCAAGAAGAAATAAAACAGATGCTTTCTGTAATTGGGATAGATTCTATAGATGAGTTATTCAAGGATATAAAGCCTGAACTCCGTGCTAAATCTTTTGACCTGCCTAAAGGCAAATCTGAATTTGAGGTAGTAGAAGAACTTAAAAAGATAGCCTCTAAAAATAAAACCTCCCTTATCAATTTTGTGGGTGCCGGTTTTTATGACCATTATATACCAGCAGTTGTCGATGCAATAACTAAGCGTTCTGAGTTTTATACTGCTTATACTCCTTATCAACCAGAATGCTCCCAGGGTTGGCTGCAGGCTATCTATGAATATCAGACTGCAATCTGCGAACTGGTAGATATGGATGTAGCCAATGCCTCTTTATATGATGGAGGAACAGCCCTTTTTGAGGCGGCTATGATGGCTATACGCATAACTGGCAAAAATAAGATTATTATGGATAGTGGTGTTAATCTTATCTATCGGACTATGATGTATACCTATACCAAGAATCTCTCTATAGAGTTTATTGAGACACCTGTAGTTCATGGTCAAAGCCACAGGGAGGAAATCTTTAAATGTTTGGATAAGGATACAGCCGCAGTTATTTTGCAGAATCCTAATTTCTTTGGAGCCATAGATGACCATACAGATATTATAGAGAAGGCTCATAAAGAAGGAGCCTTAGTAATTGAATCGGTCTATCCTATCTCATTAGGTATGCTTAAAACCCCTGGTTCAATGGGAGCAGATATTGTGACAGGTGAGGCTCAGAGTTTAGGATTGCCTCTATCCTTTGGTGGACCATATTTAGGATTTATGGCTACCAGAAAGGAGTTGGTAAGACAGATGCCTGGCCGCATTGTTGGGGCAACCGTAGACAAAGAGGGAAAAAGAGGTTATGTTTTGACCCTCCAGACCAGAGAGCAGCATATAAGACGCCAGAAGGCAACCTCTAATATCTGTTCTAATGAAGCCTTATGCGCTCTCAGAGCCCTCATCTATCTATGCCTTTTAGGCAAAGAAGGTTTAGGAGAATTAGCCCAACTTATTTATGATAAGACAGAATTCGCTAAAGATTTGATAGATAAGATTCCTGATGTTGAAGTAAAGAGAAGTTCACCTACCTTTAATGAATTTACAGTCTTACTTCCTAAAAACGCAGATAAGGTAGTAGATAAGATGCTTCATAAGGGATTTGCAGCCGGATTTCCATTGGGTAGATTCTATCAAGGGATGGATAATTATCTACTTATAAGCGTAACCGAAAAGAGGACAAGAGAGGAGATTGAATCATTTGCTAAAGCCCTTGGAGAAGCAATATGCAGTTAATTTTTGAAAAGAGTGTCAAATCAAGACGCGGATTTAAGATTCCTTCTTATGATGTGCCGAAAGCCGAAAGACCATCGGCTGAGTACCTAAGAAAAGAAAAACCTAAATTACCAGAAGTATCAGAATTGGATACCGTCAGGCATTTTACTAATCTATCTTGTATGAATTTCTCTGTCGATGCCAATTTCTATCCTCTTGGTTCCTGCACTATGAAATACAATCCCAAATTTACAGAAGAGATAGTAGAATTGGAGGGGTTCAAAGATTTACATCCCCTCCTCCCCCAACTTCTTAAAAAAGGGCTATTGGCTGAAGGCAGTCTTGAGGTTCTTTATAATTTGGAAAGGTTATTATGCCAGATAACTGGGATGGCTGCTTTTACTATGCAACCTTTAGCCGGAGCCCATGGTGAACTGACCGGAACTATGCTGATAGCCGCCTATCATAGGAGTAAGAAAAGGAAGAGAAGGTACATTATTATCCCTGATTCATCTCATGGAACCAATCCAGCAAGTGCCGCACTTGCTGGATATGAGGTTATTGTTATTCCTACGGATAAGAATGGTTATATGAGTCTCTCAGAATTTAGAAAGAATCTATCAGAAGAAGTAGCAGGTGTTATGTTAACCTGCCCCAACACATTAGGTATATTTAATCCTCATATAAAAGAGATTGCCGATTTAGCCCATAAGATTGATGCTTTAATGTATTATGATGGCGCTAATCTTAATGCTATATTAGGCAAGAGTCGTCCTGGTGACATTGGATTTGATATCGTTCATCTTAACCTGCATAAGACCTTTTCTACTCCTCATGGAGGAGGTGGGCCTGGAGCAGGGCCTGTGGGAGTAAGTAAAAGGTTAGAGAGGTTTCTACCCATACCAAGAATTATTAAGCGTTTAGATGAGACCTATTGCCTGGATTATAAACACCCGGATTCTATTGGATACATTGCCCCATTTTATGGTAATTTTTCTGTTATTTTAAAGACCTATGCTTATATAATGCTTTTAGGAAGAGAAGGTTTAATGGAGGTGGCTGAAGCCTCTGTTTTAAATGCCAACTATATAAAAGAAAGTCTCAAAGGATATTTTGAGGTTCCTTATGATAAAGTTTGTATGCACGAATGTGTACTCTCTGCAAAGAAACAGAAAGAAAAAGGGGTAACAGCACTTGATATTGCTAAGTTTTTAATAGATAAGGGTATCCATCCACCGACAATATATTTCCCCCTTATAGTCAAGGAGGCTTTAATGATAGAGCCCACCGAGACTGAATCAAAAGAGACCTTAGATTATTTTATAGAGGCTATGAAAGAAGCAGCCCGCCTGACAGATGAGAATCCAGAGAGATTAAAGGATGCTCCTTTGAATACTCCAGTTAAAAGGTTAGATGAGACAAAAGCAGCAAGAGAACTCAATTTAAGATGGAGACAGAATGAAGCATAGGAGGTTAATTTTTTTAATATCTACTCTTTTAATTTTAATTGCAGGAAGTCTATCTGGCTATTGTGATATTATCTATCTTGACCGGGGACAGATTGAAGGAGAGATAATAGAAGAGACTTCCTCATCAATCGTGGTCAAGATGTCTATTGGCCAGGTAACAATAGATAAGGATAGAGTAGACCATATTGTCCGTAAGCCATATGAAACGATTGATAAGAAGATAGATGATTCTGATGCTGAGGTTCAACGAGAGAAAGAGCAGAATAGACATTTTTTATGGAAGATAACCTCAGAGACTTCTACATCATATATTTTAGGTTCTATTCATATGGCTAAACTCAGGTTATATCCATTGGATGAGGTAATTGAGCAGGCTTTTGATAATTCAGACAAATTAGTAGTTGAGGCGAATATACCGCAGAATCCCCTTGGAACTCAGATGCATTATCTGGATTCAGCCGTCTATACTGAAGGTGAATCTCTTGAAAAGAACCTTTCTGAAAGGACCTTCCATCTTTTAGAAATGACGCTCGAGGAGATGAAATTAGATATTTCCCTCTTTAATAGATTTAGACCGTGGTTTGTGGCTTCTGTTATATCTACTTATATGCTTCAGAAGACTGATTATACCATTTTAGGTATAGACCTTTATTTTCTGGGTAAGGCTCAGAATAAAAAAGAGATAATAGAACTTGAAGGTATTAAATCTCAGATAGATTTATTAAGTGGTCTCTCAGCAAAAGAGCAGGATTTATTCTTATTTATGACATTAAAGAATCTTGATAATCTTAAGGAGAATATAGATGAGATGTTTACTGCCTGGAAGTGCGGAGATATTGATAAAATGGGTAAGATTATTACTAAGGAATTTGACAGATTTTCCGAGGCCTCTTCAATATATGAGAGGATATTTATACAACGGAATAAGAATATGGCTTCAAAACTCGACGGACTTTTAAAGACTCCCTATAACTATTTTATTGTAGTAGGTGCAGGACATTTAGTCGGAGACAAGGGACTTATACAACTTTTAAGAGAAAAGGGATATTCTCTTAAACAATTATGATTAAAAGATGGCGTTTGATAGATTCAGGTTTTTCTGATGCTTATACCAATATGGCTATAGATGAAGCACTTTTTATTGAGTATTATTCAGGAAACAATCTACCTACATTAAGAATCTATGGCTGGAGACCTGCTTCTTTTTCATTTGGATATTTTCAAGACCCTGAACAAGAACTTGATTTAGCCAAATGTCATAGAGAAAATATCCCTTTGGTAAGAAGAATGACCGGTGGAGGTATAATCTTTCATAATACTGAACTTACCTATAGTCTGGTTTGTTCAAAAGAAGACTTAAAGATAGGCAATGTAAAAGAATCCTACAGAGTTTTATGCTCATTTATTATTTCTGCTTATAAAAGATTGGGACTAAATCCGTCATTTGCCCTAAGTTCAGATTTATCCAGGAAAAAGCCGGGAGAATTCTCTTCTTTTTGTTTTGCATCGAATGAAGAGTATGATATCTTAATTAGAGGAAGGAAGATAGGTGGAAATGCCCAAAGAAGGAGAAAGGGTGTGGTCTTTCAGCATGGCTCAATTCCTCTTAAGTTGGATATTGATAGGGCATTGAGTTTCTTGAAAGAGCCTGATTTCAGAATAAAAGATAAGGTTATTTCATTGAATGATGCCTTGGAAAAGGAATTAACTTTTGATGAATTTAGAGATCTTCTCATTGAGTCATTTAGACAGACCCTCTCAGTCAATTTAGAGATAGGTAATTTAAATAGGGATGAAAAAGGACTTGTGAATGAGTTGAAAGATAGGAAGTATTCCACCAATGAGTGGAATTATTACAGAATAGATAATTCGGTTAAAAGGAATATTAAAACAAAGCCCTTGATTGGATTGCAATCCAATCAAACTTGACATTTTGATTGGATTAGGATACAATTGAAATATATGGCAAACAGAGAAAAAATAGAAAATTTTTATCGTCTCTGGACATCGGAATTAGATAGGTTTCTTTCTGGGTATATTTACGATGAGGAAGGCAAGCCTAATCCCACCAGGTATATTTTTTCCCATTATTTGACTGTTTTAGAAAAATTTGCCGCCAACAGGTTAGAAGAAATAGAAAAGATAAATCTTCTTTCGGGTATAAGGGGTATTGGCAAAACTACGCTTTTGGCTCAACTTTACTATGCACCAAAGTTTATTCCTTCTTATAGAAAATCAGATTATAGCAATGTAACTGCTCAAGATTATGAAAAAATTTATCTGGATGTCAGTCGTCTCTCTGATGAGAGCATTAGTTTAAACGAGTTTTTTAATTATTATCAGGAAAGAAATGGTATCAGATTTGTTGATTTAAGAAAAAAACTGCTTATTCTTTTAGATGAGGTTCATTATGATGAAAAATGGGGATTATTTTTGAAAAATGTTTTTGATGCAACCAAAAGCCACAGGAATATCTTAATTATTGCTACAGGTTCATCTGCCTTGCGAATAAAACTGAATCCTGATTTATCGAGAAGATCACTTTCAGAAGAATTATATCCTTTGAAATTTAATGAGTATGCGATTCTTAAGAATGGTATTTATCCTGAGCGAGGATTATCTGATGATATTAGCCGAGCAATCTTGGGTAGTAGAAATGCAAAAGAATTATTTGAATTTTGTAAAAATAGACAAATAAAGTTCTCAAGATACTTTAGTAAATTCCCTCCCAATGCGGAAGACAGTTATTTATATTTTGGTGGGTTTCCATTTGTTTTGAGATTAAGAAATAAAAAATCAATCGTTTTTGAGTTAATTTCAGGAGTGATCGATAAGTTGATAACTAAAGATTTGCTTGAGATGAAAAAGTTTAGTTCGCAGACAATCTCTAAAATAAAAGACTTACTTTATTTAATTGCCAGTTCCGATAGCACAGATATTGATAAATTATGTAAGACTCTGAGGCTTGACTATAGACCGATTAGGGCAGTTTTAGATACATTGGTTCAAAGTGGAGTTTTGATGGAGGTAAAAAGTTATGGGCAGAAATTTGTCAGGGTTAGAAAGCCAATTAAATTTTTGTTTATTTCTCCGTCTTTGCGGGTTAGCATCTTAAATGGCATTGTGCCGCCGGAAGTTGAAGGGAAGATTTTGGAAGATTACTTGACTTTAATTTTTAGCAAAGATTTTTGTAAAAAAGCAAAACAATATGGTGGACTGGAAGTGATGCATGATTCTTCGATGGGTGGAGCAGATTTTATATTGCGTCTTGGTAAGGACAAAAAGATTATTATTGAGGTTGGATTTAGAAAACAGAATGAAGGGATAAAGCAAATAGAAAATAGTGGCAAGATAACCAGTGGCTATGATTATGGAATTATAATTAGCCGTGAGGGTGATATAGAGCTAATAAACGATAAAATTCTTAAGATGCCGTTTAGATTTTGGCTGGCGATTTAAGATAATATCCAAGATTTACTTACGAAAATATAAAAAGATGAAAACTAAAAATCAAACTTTAGATTTATCTGTTGATTTACAAAAAGAGCCTTACGATTGGAAGAAAGATATTATTGTTAATAAGACCAAGTTTATAGAAGAAATAGAGGAAGCCTTATGTATAAATCAGAGCATATAAAATTAGAACCTAT
>CAZQVU010000061.1:0-6806 GCA_964596885.1 uncultured Planctomycetia bacterium | reverse complement strand
AAAGCCTTTTCACAATATTGTGGTGCTAAATATGGAATAGGAGTCAATTCCGGCACGGATGCTATTTTTCTTTCTTTAAAAGCACTGGGTATTGGGGCAGGGGATGAGGTTATTACTGTTTCTAATACGGCTGTTCCCACTGTAGCAGCAATAAGAGCTACTGGGGCTAAACCTGTCTTCGTCGATGTCCAGAGGGATACATATCTGATGGATATAAATCAAGTTGGTGAGAGAATTACTTCAAAGACAAGATGTCTTCTTCCTGTGCATCTTTATGGACATCCAGTTGAAATGAAAACTCTTATTGATATTGGCAAGAGAAATAATCTCTATATTGTTGAAGATTGCGCCCAGTCGCATGGGGCAGAATACGAGAATAGAAAAACTGGAACTTTTGGAGATTTAGGTGCTTATTCATTCTATCCTACGAAACCTTTAGGTGCCTATGGAGACGGTGGTATGATTATTACAGACAATCAGAACTTAGCCCGTAAACTAAAGATGCTAAGGATGTATGGTATGAAGGATAGATATTATTCTGAATTTGATGGATATAATTCCCGTTTAGACGAAGTACAGGCAGCCATTCTTTTGGTTAAACTAAGTATTCTGGATGAGCAGATTAAACATCGTCGAAGTATAGCCAAGAGATATTCAGATGGCTTAAAAGGACTTGATATCGTCTTGCCTGTGGTTAAAGAAAATTGTACCCATAGTTTTTATCTCTATGTTATCCAGGTTGAAAGGCGTGATGAGTTAATGGAATTTTTGAAAAAGAAAGATATAGAAGCAAGAGTACACTTTCCGTATCCTATTCATTTAATGAAAGCCTATAAGGATTTAAATTACAAAGAGGGTAGTTTGCCCCATACAGAATATTTAGCTAAACATATATTATCATTACCGATGAGCGCTCAGATTACTTATGATGAAGTTGATAAGGTAGTTGAGGCTATTAAGGAATTCTTTGGAAGATAATAATTAGGAAAGGAGAGATTTATCTTATGGAAAAGAAGGCAGATGTAGAGGTGTTAAGAAAGCAAATAGAACAGATGATTAAATCTAATTTGGAAGGAGAACTTGATGAGAACCAGTTATATTTAAAGACTGAACTGTTTTTGTCTTCAATATGTAAAGATAAAGCTCTGCATTCTTTTAAGGAGGTTATAGAGTGGATTGAATACTGGCGAAAAAATACAACTTTGAAAATAAAAAAGATTCCTATCAAAGAATGCAGAAAGTGGTATACTGATGAGAAGACTGGCAATATTCACCATGAATCAGGCCAATTTTTCTCTGTTGTGGGTATACGTGCTTATTCAGAGGACCGCGAGATGTCTGGCTGGGACCAGCCTATATTGGAACAGGCAGAGATTGGTATTTTGGGTATATTGGCTAAGAAGATTAATGGAGTATTGCATTTCTTGATGCAGGCAAAAGAGGAGCCTGGAAATATAGATAAGGTTCATATCTCACCCACCTTGCAAGCAACGAAGAGCAATTATACGAGGGTGCACGGTGGCAAACTTCCTAAATATTTTGAGATATTTGATAATCCTGGCAATAGAAGAGTCCTTTATTCTAAATTGCAATCTGAAGAAGGAGGTAGGTTTTTCCTTAAGAATAATCTTAATGTCTTGATTGAGTTAAATCCTGATGAGATAAATGAGCCACCTAAGCGTTTTATGTATATGACATTATTTCAGATTAATAAATTGATGCAACAAAAGAATATTGTTAATTCTTGCGCAAGGAGCGTTTTGGCTTGTTTGCATTAATTAAGAATATAAAGGTTTCTTAAATGAGCAAAAAAATATTATTTTTTGGAAATCACAATGTTGGATACAATTGTTTAGAATTTTTGCTTGCTTCAAACTATGAAGTTGTTTGTGTCGTTGTCAACAAAGGCCATAAGTGCAGATGTACATGGTATAATTCAGTGTGGAAGTTAGCCAGTAAGAATAAATTGTTGATTTTCGAATCTGATGAGATAGAGAAAAAAAGAAATGTCAATCGAATAAAAAAATTAAATCCAGATCTGTTATTATCTGTCTCCTATAATTATAAAATACCTAAAGATATGTTAAAAATTCCCAGATACGGCGCTTATAATTTACATGGGTCCTACTTGCCAGATTATAAAGGGAGATTTTCTCCTGTGTGGTGTATACTGAACGGAGAGAAATATACAGGTGTAACTCTCCATGAGATAAGCGAGAAAATAGATTCCGGCAGAATTGTAGCGAGGAAAAAGATCAAAATATATAGTGATTCAACTGCTATAGAGATATTTAATGAGCAGGTGGGAGTATCAGTTGATCTGTTGCGAGAAAATATTAACAAATTACTGAGTAAGAGGACAGATTATTTAAATATAGATAATTCTAAAGGCACATATTATACAGCAAGATCCAATGAGGAGAATCGTATAAGATGGAATAAGACTTCAACAGAAATCGACAGACTGGTTAGAGCAGCCTATTTTCCTCCCTATAATTTTGCTTATACTTATCTTAAGGGTAAAAAGATTGAGATAAAGAAGATTTTCGTGAAAAAAGACATAAACTGTCAAAGATGTAAACCAGGTACTATCATAACAACTATTGAAGAATGTCCGCTTGTTGCAACTGGAGATGGATGTTGCTTAATTTTAGACAGTACTCTAAAAAGATTCAATCAAGGAGATATATTTAAGTAATGGAAAAAACTGTGAAGGAGTTTCCTCTAGTTTCAATTATAACTATTGCCTATAATAGGCCAGGGATTCTTCAACAACTCCTTAGGTCAATTTATAATTCGACTTATAAAAAAATTGAGGTGATAGTTGTTAACAATAGTAGAGAGGAGTTTAGGCAGGGTTACGAAGAGGTTCTTAAAGAATTTCCTGGAGTCAGGCATATTTGGAGTGGAAAAAACTTATTAATTTCTGGTGCCTGGAATGCAGGCTTTAAGGAAGCTAAAGGCGATATAATACTTTTCTGCGGCGATGATTATGTATTTGAAAAAGATATGATAAAACATATGGTAGACACTATTAACAAGTCCGAAAGAGTGGGGGTTGTTGGAGCTGTAATGTATTATGCTCGCACTGATAAAATTCTAAATGCTGGCAACTCCTTTTCTTTTTATACGGGAACGATATCGATAAATAATGCAAAAAGTGAAGACTATGAAGTTGACATAATTGATAGCATAGTAATGATAAAAAGAAGATTGCTTAAAGAGATAGGTTTATTTGATGAGGAGAATTTCCCCTTTTATTTAGAGAGCGCAGACTTATGTATAAGGGCTAAATTGAGAGGATATAAATGTGTAATTTCTTCTAAGGCGAAAGTGTGGCATGAATATTTCGCTCAGATTGCATTGAGAGTGCCGGAGCCTGATAGATATGAAAATTTGCAAACATATTTCTACCTAATGAGAAGCAAGATAAGGTACATTAGAAAATATGCCAATACTTTACAAAAGATATCCTTTTTTTCTATATTTTTAAGCCTATTGGCTTGCTGGCATATTGGTATAATTGCTGTAAGAAGCAAACACAAACCTATATTAAAGATCAAATATCTAATTAAGGGAATATTTAGCGGCCTTTTAGGGAAGTTGTAGTATGAAAAGTAAAGCCATAATTTTTACTATTTTAGTATTGTTGTTTATTATCCCACTTACTTGGTTTTCTAATAGGGCTTTTGATGCAAGCGGAGATGATCACAAATTACAATTTTTTGCACCAGAGAATTATATATCTAATTTTTCGCTTTATACCTGGAGTAGTTATAACAGTTTATCAACTATCAATCTTCCATATCCCAACCTGTATTTTGAAATATTTCCTTTTATCTTGAAAAAAATAGGCTTTATGCCAGGTGAAATAGAGAAGATATTTTATGGTTTAATTTTATCTCTTAGTTTTCTCTTTACCTATTTTTTTATTAAAGAATTACTAAATGTTGTAGATTTAGATGATAGTTTAGTTTTTAAGTCGGCAGTTATTGGAGCCTTAATTTATTCTTTATCTCCGTTAGTTATCTATGCAGAATGGTCTATTAGATTAAGTTCTACATTATTTGGACTATTCTTATTTCCATCTTTTCTTTATTTTTTTCTAAAAGCTGTTAATGAAAAGGAAATAGGTTATCTTATATTAGGAGCTTTATTTGCCTCTCTCTTTTCTTTTAGTATCTATGTACCTATTCCCTGGCTGATAGCTTTCTTTATAGGAATTTTCATATTTTATGTAACTTTTTTTATTATGTTTAGAGAAAAGAGAAAAACTATTATTGTTTACTCTCTTTTGTATGGTTTGTTCATAATAGGGTTAAATTTTTCTTGGATTTTTATATTGATAGATTCACTCTTCTTTTCTAAAAACATTCCTATGCTGGCCAGTGGAAACATACCTACTTACATAGTAAAAGAAGGTGCAGATTTCGTAAGGAGTATAGCTTTCAATTTTAGTCCATTGTCAGCATTTCTTTTAACCATATCAAAGCAGTTTTTAGATTTAGGATTTATTTTTAGGAAATATTTTATATTTAAATATCCTCATTTTAATATAGTTTTACCCTTAATTTTAATTATTGCTTTGGTTTATGCTAAGAAGGAGTTGAGAAAAATTTTATTATCCACTTTAATACCAGCTGTTATTTTGCTCTATTTTTTAACTGTTAATATTACAGATATAGGAGTAGAGATTTTCGCATCATTAATAGAAGCGATACCTTTCTTTGTCATCTTTAGAAATTTTTATGGGAAATTTGCCGTAGTTTTTTCATTTTTTTATAGTGTAACTATAGGGATATCTTTGGCTTTATTATTCAGAAGGATTCGCTTACCGAAAATAGAGTGCTTCATAATCTTCATATTCATAGTAGTTATAGTAACTTCTGGTATGCCTCTTATATCAGGACACATAATAGGTGTATCTCCCAGTGATGCTGTCCATGAAAAATTGATTCCCATACTTCCCGAAAGTCACTTTAAAGCCCTTGAGTATATAGATAGTGGCGATGATAAGAATTCAAGAGTTTTTGTTTTTCCATTATCTTTTGCAGATTATATGTGTTTTAAAGGAGAAAACAACCAATTTTATGTAGCAATTCCTTACATAAAAATCTTAAGCGGACATGATGAATTTTGTGGAATCTGGAGTTTTATAAACTTATCTTATTCCCATTTGCCTAAAATAGTAAATAATTTGATAGATAATTATGAATACGATGTACTTAGTAAGATATTGTGGTTGTTTAATACAAAATATATATATATTTATGAAGATATAGCGATTGAAAATGCCCAGCGTTTTCTTTATAAGTATAATTTAATAAATAAGATGAAGGCAGAACTGTTAAGTAAGATTGAAAGAGAAGATATAAGGAGGTTTAAAGATATTGAAGTGCATACTATAAAATACAAACAGATGCCCTTTCATATTGAAGCAAAATCAATAATTACCGAACCTGATAAAAAGGAATGGTTATCTACCTGTGTATATACAGACTATCTGAATTCAGAAAATAGACCTTTATTTTTGACCAGATAAGATGGATAAAATTTTAGGTATCTCTATAACCACATGAATTATAAGTATTGACTGATGTTGACTACCTGTTATAAGATAATTAACTATAAATTATAATAAGCTGATATTGCCAGGTTTTCAATAAATTAAATAAGTTATGAAATCAATCATCAAATCCCTAGTGTCTCTGCGTTTCTTTGCTATTGGGCTGGTTATACTAAGCCACTTGGTATTCCTGCAGTATAGTTCATCTACCATGCTAAATAGAATTTATGATAATTTTTTGTATGAAGGATATATAGGAGTAACATTTTTCTTTATTTTATCAGGTTTTATTCTATCATACTCTTATAGTGGCCGCTTTAAAAATCACTCCATTAAAGCTAAAAATTTTATATTTGCAAGAATAGCTAGGATATATCCGCTACATGTTTTAACCTTTATATGTTCACTTCCTCTTGCAAGTTATAATATTGTAAAAAATGGTCATGGTTTCATTTCTCTTTTCTTAAATTTATTTCTCATTCAATCATTTTTTCCTGATGTAAATATATATTTTTCAGCTAATTTACCTTCTTGGTTCTTATCGGACATAATGTTCTTTTATATATTATTTCCTTTCTTAGTTACAAGACGCAATAAATTTCTATTGGTAGTAGCAAGCCTAAGTGTTTTGTGGCAAATATTTGTAGCGAATTCAGGATATACAGAGATCCGAAGGCATTATTTTGTATATATTTTTCCATTGTCAAGAATGCTTGATTTTGTGGTAGGAATTTTACTTTACAGGTTTGCCCGCCGATTAAATGGAATAAAGCAGAAAATCCCAGTTAATTGGCTACAGCTTTCATCAGTATTAATATTATTTATTTTCTTTTTTATGAAGAATAATGTAAATCAAGTTTATAGGTATGATTCATATTATGTATTACCCATGGCCTTTATAATATTTTCATTTTATTTCGACAAGGGGGTCATAGCAAATATAATTTCAAATAAGACATTACTTTTATTGGGCGGGGCCAGTTTTTCTCTATATATGACTCATCAATTAATTATTCGTTATGTCAGAGTTATTAATTTATTTTTTCTTAGAGGGGGTGGCTTTATTGTTGACATTACATTAGCATTGTTTTGTATTTTGGTCAGCATACTTATTAGTATTCTTTTGCATAAGTTTTTTGAAAATAGAGCTAAGGATGCGATGTTGAGCATATTAAAACGCACCATTTAAAGATAAGGGTGCTAGAGAAATATAGAAGAAAGTGGTGTGAGCGTAAATAAA
>CAZQVU010000060.1:0-6963 GCA_964596885.1 uncultured Planctomycetia bacterium | reverse complement strand
AAAAAAGACAACCCTCTTTCTTCAAAAGAATTGCCTTATTATTTTGTTATATTCCGCCAAAATCCATAACTTTTACCTGCTATTTAAGATAGATACATTCTGCCACCAAAGTTTGTATATTGCAATAACTAATCCCTGACTATAGCGTTAAGAACTCTGCTGACTTTTAGCAGAGATAGTAATCTTTTTTTATGAGGTCTTTGGTTAATTCTACAATAAGGGCATATAGCCAGCGTTTGCAACTAGCTGCATTTGGAAATCTTCTAAATACCTTTATCCTGCGAATCCAGTTCTTTTTTAATTCTTTTGCTGTGCAATATAAGTATAAAAGCAATAAAGGTTGCAGCCGGTATAAGAAAAACACCAAGGCCTCCAATGAGTGGTGGAAAATCATTGTAAAAATCTCTTACGTAAAAAGCAATTAGTATAATATTTCCAATTACTATACAATGAAATAAAATGGATAAAAGCAATCTTCCCCAATTTTTACCATGAAAAAGGGCCATAGAAGATGAAATGAACAAAACTGAAATAAAGAATGTAGTTGAAAAGACTATGATATGAGTAATAAAAGATCCCCTTCCTTTACAAATGTCCCATAGAGTTGCTAGTGTTGCGAGTAAAAACGATAGGCCGATCAATCCAGAGTAAACAGCCAATATTTCGTGAATTGGTTTATTGTTATTATAAGGATTCATTTTTCCCTCCATTCAGATTCCAAAACACCTCTTCCCTGCTTTTGATTTTAAATAAAAAATAACCTTTTTATGGCAGAGAATTGCATAGTTATTTTATTTATTTTCTTCTTTTTCCATTATACTAATAATTTTATTTATATATCTATTCACCTCTTCTTCTTCACTTATTTCAGGCGTTGTACTTAATTTCTCATCGTAAACAAATTCCTTACCGTTCCATATATACACCTGCCAGAGCGGCTCTCCTGTGGCATAGCACCAGCCTTCTTGTGCCCAATTAGCTCTGCCTACTTTTATGAGCGGTTTATCATTTTTAAAGTCTGCTATTACAGGACAGGCACTTCCATTCTTAAATATTTTATATAACTTACCATCTCTATATCCATAAATAGCTATATTAGTATAATGTGCTCCGCCAGATGACCAGGCTACTATTTGTTTAGAATTATCCTTGTTTAAACTTATAAATTCGACATTACCTATATGATTTGGCATTTTAAATTGACCGACTTTACTACCATCTGAATTAATTACAGTAACTAATCCACTTATTATAACTGGTGAATTTTCGAATGTCTCATATTCCCTATCGATCTTTATAAGTTCAACTTTACCATCGTTATCTAAGTCTACTTTGTAAGAGTTGCTTTCAGCAAATACAGGCAAAGATAAGAACAATATTAAAAGTAGAAGTGACAACTTTATTATTTTTTCTTTCATTTTTTCAAGACACCTCCTCCCTGCTTTAAAACGATTAAAGTGTGATGTTTTCATAGTGGTTTAGGCAGATTAGTTTCTTATTCTCATTGAGCACAATACAGATAGCATCTATTCTGTATTTACCAGTGTAATTTTTATACTTAATATACATCTGGGCATCTTTTACAACTTTATTTATCTTTTTCTTATTTAGTGACTCTTCAGGCATACCGAACTGCTTGCCGATTTTAGTCCTTACTTCAATAAATACCAATATGTTTCTAAATTGAGCAATTAAATCAATCTCGGCAAATTTTGTCCTATAATTTTCCTCAATTATCTTAAAGCCTTTTCTCTGTAAGTATCTTTTAGCAATGGTTTCTCCAAGGTGACCAGTTTTGAGATTGTTTACTTTTGGATTTTTAGGAACTTTACTTTTATTGCGGGTTGATAAAAATCTACTGAATACCTTATCTACTATTAATTCTTTCAAAAAAGACATAATTGTTGCTTTTTAAACTTTTGGCCTATATTGCAAGGCTTCTGCCATATGAGATGAGGTAATTTCTGAGGAGCCTTCTAAATCAGCAATTGTTCTTGCAACCTTTATCATCTTATAATAGACACGAGCCGAGAGATGAAAGGTGGATGAAGCCTGATGAAGTAGCTGTTTAACCTCTTTGGTTAAGTGGCAATACTTTTTTATATGTCGATTTTTCATTTCGGCATTTGTAAAAAATCGCTCATTTTTAAAACGCTTCTCTTGTCTTTTTCTTGCCCTTACAACGCGCTTGCGTATCTGATGAGAGATTTCAAGACGATTGCTTAATTTAATATCTTCATTAAGTTTCTTAGTATCTACCTCAGGTAACTCTATATGGAGGTCAATTCTGTCTAAGATAGGACCGGAGATTCTTTTTCTATATTTTTGAATTTGCCTTTCGGTACAGGTACAAACCTTTTTAGGATGATTCAGGTATCCACAGGGGCAGGGGTTGGCTGATGCAACTAACATAAATTGAGCAGGAAAGGTTGCCTTTTCTTTGCTTCTTGATATAGTGAGATAGCCATCTTCCATAGGTTGTCTTAGGGCTTCTAAGACCGAACGTGGAAACTCATTGAATTCATCCAAGAACAATACTCCGCGGTGGGCTAAGCTTACTTCACCTGGTTGAGGATATGAACCGCCACCAATAAGACCTACACTTGATATAGTGTGATGAGGGGCACGAAAGGGTCGAGTCTTAATAACTGAACCTTCAGGAGGTATATAACCTGATATTGAGTAAATCTTTGTAACTTCAAGTGATTCATCTTCTGTTAAGGTTGGCAGAATTCCTGGTAGGGCTCTGGCTAACATAGTCTTTCCGCAACCGGGTGAGCCAAGCATAAATAAATTATGACCTCCTGCAGCTGCAATCTCCATAGCCCTTTTAGCCTGCTCCTGACCTATGACCTCTTTCATATCAAATTCAGCCTGAATCTCTATTGGTTCTATGCCCTTCTCCTGATATTGAGCAGGCTCTATCAATTCTTCATCTGATAAGTGCTTTAATAGTGCTTTTAGGCTTTTGACTGGATATACATTAACCCCTTTTATCACAGCCGCTTCATTAGCTGATTGCTTTGGTATAAATATATTCTTAATGCCTTTTTCTTTAGCAAATAAAGCTAATAAAAGAGCGCCTTTCGCATGCCTTAAAGTCCCATCAAGAGATAATTCACCGAAGAAAAGACTGCTTTCAGGTAATCTAATATGGTTAGTGGATGATAAAATACCTAAGGCAATGGGTAAATCATAAAAAGAGCCCTCTTTCGGAATATCGGCTGGTGCTAGATTGACTACAATTCTATTTCCCGGAAACTGAAAACCTGAATTTATAATGGCGGTTTTGACTCTTTCTTTACTTTCATCAACTGCCTTGGATGGTAAACCTACAATATTAAGGGTAGGGAGCCCTTTTTTTGCTACATTTACCTCTACTTCAACTTTAATAGTTTTAAGTCCTAAATTAGCTGCTGAAGGTACTTTGATTAACATGATACTTACCTCTTTCTTTAAACAAGATACCTTTTAATTCCATAAGCGAAAGCGTTCTGCCTAAAAGTGAAACAGGAAGATTTAAGATATGAGATAAAGCATCAATTTCTAATGATTGGCGCTCTAATTCCTCAATTATTTTTCGCTCTAATCCTTCTAATTCCTTTGAGGTGGTTTTATTTTCAAACTGCGGAGATTTTTTGACGTTGTAGAATTTTAGGATATCTTCTGCGCAAGTTACTATTTCTGCTCCTTGTTTTATTAATCTTGCTGTGCCAATTGATATTTTGCTAGTTAAAGGACCCGGGACGGCAAAGAGTTTCCTTTTGTATAAGTGGGCAAATTCTGCTGTGATTAGAGAACCGCTTTTTTCTGCCGCCTCAACTACTAAAGTAGCAGAGGATAATCCTGCCATAATTCTGTTACGTTTAGGATAGGTCCATACAGCCGGCGGATGGGTGTTTTCTAACTCTGAGATAATGAGGCCATTATTTTTTAATATCTGCTCATATAAGGTTTTTTGATAAGAGGGATGTATTATATTAACCCCACAAGGCATAACAGCAATAGTCTTTCCACCTATATCCACTGCTGCCTGGTGGGCTTGAGCATCTATTCCATACATAAAACCTGATACTATAGTTATACCATATGAAGCAATTTGTGTAACTAATTGATTGGTTATAGTCTTGCCATAAGTAGTCATTCTGCGTGAGCCGACTACAGTTAGGCAATTTCTAAAAAGCGAGTTTCTCCAGTTGCCTTTAAAATATAACTTTTCAGGTGGATCATCTATTTTTTTTAGTAATTCAGGATATCTTGAATCGTCTATGGTGATTACTCCGCTCATATCAAAATCTGCTTAACTCTAATCATTGTTTAAATTTATTGCTTTCACTATAACAGAGAACGCAATGGGTGTCAAGATTTTTGTCAAAATTACATCTTGAAGCAGACCTTTCTATTTATCATTTCTACCGGCTAAAATTATAGAATTATATTTTTATGCAAAACATTTATTTAGATACTTTTCCTCTAATCTTTTAATATTCCTTCTTACCTTATTTAAATAATACTTCTTAAAATAGTCTATTAAATATCCCTTCTCCCCTCGCTTGTATGCTAAATAAAAGGCTAATAATTGCTGTTCTTTTGCCTCTTTTGATTGTTCGTATTCATCTGTTTCAGAGCCATTAAATATAGTATATAATCTTTTATGCTCTTTTGAAAGCAAATCTTTTTTAAAACCAACTCTTTTAGTATCTATACCATGGGCTTTCATAAAAATAGAAAGACGAGCACATTTTGAGCAATTATGACACCATCTTTTTTCATCAGATTTATCTAGAGAATCACATGAAACCTGAAATTTACCTAAATTAGCGTATTTTTTATGGAGAAGGTGTATAAGTTTAATATTGGTAAAGTCTTCAATATACGAACGAACATAGGCTTTATTTTGGCTAATTTGGCCTATAACCTGACTAAATCTATGAGTCCACTTACTTGTTTGGTCAACAGCAGGATAAGTTCTAAAACCATCCTTATTTATAAATGAAAAATTCATATCCTTCTGATTGCCTAAGACGATGTATTTTGCCCTATAAAAATGCACAAACGGCACTAAGATTAAGGAAAATCCCATCATCATATGTATATATCCAAGACAACTTTCAGGCATATTCCAGAATTCAAAATCATTAAGTTTTTCTATTTCATTAGTCACAATGTGTATTTTTACATTTTGCTCATTTTTAAGTTTATTAACCATATTCAGTTTTATCTTATTCTCAGATGGTGAGACGGTATCATTTATATAGACGCATACTGGTTTTATATCCATATCTTTCAATATGCCTAAAGTAGCGAGACTATCCTTTCCCATAGATAATGCTATTACAGCAATATCTTCTCTAAGGTTTGGAAATCTTGTAGGTGGCTTTTTGATGCTTTTATCCTTAAAGATAAACTGATAGTTATTAAAGTTCTTTAATGCCTCAAAAGTTGAAATATCATAAGAATGAACAGCAGAAGGTATGGATTCTTTTACGAGAAGGTCAATTATAGGTCTAAAATAAGGAATTGATATATCTTCATATATAATTGTGTCTTTACCCGATATAAAAGGAATATTTACTGTTAAGAGATAAACCAAGTTGTCTATTAGAAACCCTTTCTGTTTTTCAGGATAGGCCTGCCAGATATTTTCAGGATAGATTAGGCGGAATTTAAATCCATTAGTTTTAAGCAACAAACCGTTTGATTTTAATTCATGTTTAATTTTGAGAGTTTTATTTTTTGATTTTGGCATCTTTGAGGATTTTGTAATATGCACATACTTTTTTTAACTCAGGGCGGTTTTTTAAAGCCTCTTCAATAGGGATACATAGAAAATAATTTCCCTTTACAGTTTTTCGTAACCCCAGTCTATTATTATAGATATCGCAATAATATTTACCGTTTTTATCTTTTTTTAAATGAATGCAAGGGTCACCATCTTCGCTTCCACAACAGATGCCACATCGTTTGCAGATATTTTCATATTCTGTGAAACTTAAGTTCTTCTTTAAGTCATCAATCATCTTATGCTACTTCCTAACTTTACCTCTTTTTCTGGTATAAGTATTGATATCCTTTCATCGTCCTGGGCTGCTAAAAGCATACCTTCTGATTTTATACCCCGTATAACAGCAGGTTCTAAATTATCTATAACTATAACCTGTTTCCCTTTTAATTCATCTGGCCTATAGTATTCTCTTAACCCTGCGATGAGCTGTTTTTCTCTATCACCTAAATCAACTGTTAATAGATACAATTTATCAGCATTAGGATGCTCTTTTACCTCAATTATTTTAGCAACCTTTAACTCTATTTTTTTAAAATCGTCAAGTGTTATCATCTTATTCTCCTTATTTTTAGTGACCTCTTTCAAGAATCTTAACAGTTATTGTATATAATAAATTTGCTATAATTATATAATAAATAATCACTTAAAACAAGCATTAAAAAACCCTGCATTTCTTTTAAGAAAACAGGGTTTTTATTGCCATCTTTAAACTTAAAAATAATGTTAAATAGTTATTTTTAAAAGTTATTTATTTTATTTTTTTTCAAATACAAATTCAGGTTCTAATAATGGACTGTAATCATTAATAGGAAATGGAAAGGTTACTGTATCAATTACGCCGGCGCCAGTCCTAACCAATCCCATTCCAACACCTTTGGCAGTACCATAAGTCAAGCCAACAGCAATATTCTTATCTGTGCTTTCAGTATAAATCTGCTTTGGAATCTCCATCCAACCAGTGGTTGTATTTACTATACCACGACCTAACTTTCTCATTGATTTTTCAAATGCGTTCTGGGCATAAGAGGTTGATGCCGTAGTTAATATGGCAACAACCAGGACTAAACTTAATAAAATTAGTCCAGTCTTTTTCATAAGACCTCCCCCCCTTTTTTTGCTTCTATTGTATCTACATAATATTCGTAATAAGTATACCATATAATTTTAAAAATTCAAAT
>CAZQVU010000059.1:0-7066 GCA_964596885.1 uncultured Planctomycetia bacterium | reverse complement strand
AGCTAAATTTTAGTTTAAAAAGGAGGTTATGGTAAATGAGAAAAGAGTAAAAACTATCAGTCATCCTGAAAAATGAGAAATGCAATAAAGACTAAAGAGAAGATTCTTAAATAATAGATAAAATCTCTTAAACTGGTAAAAATTAATAAATAGTAATCTTTTCTCATTTAAATAAGATATTAAAGATTTTTCTTTTGCCTACTTCAAGAAGATAGCCTTCTTTATTTAAAGGCAGTTCGGTGTTTACATCTTCCACTAAATGCCCATCTACCTTAACTGCTTTCTGCTCAATTAACCGCCTTGCCTCAGAATTACTGCCCGTTGCATCTATTATGGTAAGCAATCTACATATCCATATTTTATTATCTCTAAGTTTGCTTTTGGGTATCTTTTTATCCTGAGCAATCTTCCTCATTCTTTCCTTGGCTGCTTCAGATTGAACTAAATCCTCTTTCAATCTTCGTCCAACCTTACCATATTTTAATTCAAAGGTCTCCCTGGCTTTTTGGGCTGCTCTTTCATCATAATATAATTTAACTATTTCATAAGCCAGTTTTTCCTTTTTTAATTTAGGTTCATCTTTTAGTCTGTTGTCTATTTGCCTAATCTTATCAGTGCTAAGCCGAGTGCAAAGGTTAAAATAATCATCTATTTGTTCATCTGTAATCTTCATAACCTTGCCAAACATATCATCGGGTTCATCAGTTATGCCAATGTAATTGGCGGAACTCTTACTCATCTTCTCTTTTGTACCCACTCCTTCCAGTATAGGCATCATCATTATTACTTCTGGTTCTTGTCCATAAGCCTGCTGGTAATCCCTGGCAACTAAAGTATTAAATCTCTGATCGGTTCCGCAAATCTCAACATCTGCTTTTAAAACCACTGAATCATATCCCTGAATTAGGGGATATAAAAACTCATGTATTCCTATAGGTTGGCCCTTCTTATATCTGGCTTCAAAATCATCCCTCTCAAGCAATTGAGCAACTGTATAATAGGATGCTAATTTAATAACATCAGCAAAATTCATTTTATTACACCACGAACTATTAAATACAACTTTTGTCTTTTGAGGGTCTAATATTTTAAAGATCTGTTTTTTTAAAGAGGAGGCGTTTTTTCTTACTTGATCCTTAGTAAGAGATTTTCGCGTTTTTGACTGACCTGAGGGATCTCCAATCATACCAGTAAAATCACCAATTAAAAATATGGCTTCATGGCCTAAGTCCTGAAATTCTTTCAGTTTAAAAAGAGGTATGGCTGTTCCTAAATGAACATCAGAAGCCGAGGCATCAATCCCTAATTTCACGCGCAGGGGCTTTTTTTCTCTTTTAGCCCTTCTGAGTTTTTTAAACAATTCCTCTTCTGAGATTATCTCTGCCGTCTGTCTTTTTAATAAGGAAAATTGTCTATTTATTTCTTTCTCGCTTGCAGCCATTTTCTATCTCCCCTAAGGCTTAATGGCTCAACTTGTAGTTTACCACTCAAATTAAGACAAATTTAGGAATAACTACAGATGCGTAGTAAATTGTTGTTAGTCTGCATCATCTAAGATAATAGAGTAATATGTTCAATTGGCAAGATAGCCACAAAGCTGGATTTATCTAAAAACAAAAAAATAGAACAAACTTTTGGAATTCCCTTAAGTGCCCCCGACCAGGATATATTCTTTGACCATCCAAAATATTAAGAGACTGCCTTGGTAGTTAAGGCAATCCTCCGAGATTCATCATCTACGCTGATTACTCGCACCTTTATAGAATCTCCTACTTTATAGAGTTGGTCTAAATCTATGTCTTCAGTTTTTTCTAACTCGCTAATATGAATTAGCCCCTCTACATCTTTATCTAATTCAACAAATAAACCAAATTTTGCAATCTTTGATATTTTGCCATCGACTATTAATCCGGGAGCAAATCTTTCTTTAATCTCTGGCCAAGGATCAGGTGTTAATTGTTTTAATCCTAAGGATATCTTCTGATTCTCAGCATCGACTGATAAAACAACAGCTTCTACTTTATCACCTTTTTTAAGAATCTCCTCAGGATGTGATATCTTTTTAGTCCAGGACATATCTGATATATGTATTAAACCATCTATACCATCTTCAAGTTGAACAAAGGCTCCATAATTAGTTAAGTGGCGAACTCTGCCTTTTACTCTTGAACCTTCTGGATACTTCCTGGCAATCTCCTGCCAGGGGTTTGCCTCAGTCTGCTTTAATCCCAATGAGATTTTTTTATTCTCTTTATCTATATCTAAAACAACAACCTCAACCACATCTCCTATAGCCACCATTTCTTGTGGATCATTTATTCTTCGAGTCCAAGAAAATTCCGAAACATGGATCAGACCTTCAACACCCTTTTCCAGTTCAACAAATGCTCCATAAGGAACGAGGTTTACAATTCTACCTTTAACTTTGGAACCAACAGGATATTTTCTTTCTACCTCATCCCATGGATTAGGAGATTTCTGTTTTAATCCTAAAGAAACCTTCATAGTCTCTTTATCAAAGTCCAAAACCACCACTTCAATCTCATCACCAATTGCTAACCTTTCAGAAGGATGGCTTATTCTACCCCAACTTATATCAGTGATATGAAGTAGACCATCTACACCTCCTAAATCTATAAAGGCACCAAAGTCAGTAATATTTTTAACTATGCCTTTTCTTATCTGACCCTTCTTTAATTCCTGTAAAAGTTGCTCTCTATTTTTGGCTAATTCCATCTCAAGATAATCTTTACGGGAAATAACTATATTCTTGCGGGAACGGTTTATTTTTATTATCTTAAATTTAAATCTCTTGCCTATCAGAGCATCTAACTCCTTAGGCTTTCTTACTCCGGCTAATGAAGCTGGCAAGAAAGCCTCTATGCCTATATCAACCATAAGACCGCCTTTGACCTTCCTCGAAATTGTTCCTTCGATTATATCCTTTTCTTTATAACTACTAATAATCTTATTCCAATTCTTAAGAAAATCGGCCTTGGCTTTTGAAGCTACAACCATACCATTCTCAGATTCCTTGCTTTCTAACAATACCTCTACCTCATCACCCACTTTAATAGCCGCCGAATCTTTAAAATCTGAAAGAGGCAAAATTACCTCTGATTTATAACCAACATCCACAACTACCTCTTTATCGTTTATATAAATAATTTTACCTTTTATTATATTACCTTCTTGCAGTTTCTTAAATGACTCTTCATAAATCTTATCCAGATCTAATTTTTCATTTTTTGTATTCTTCTCTTGAGCTTCAGCCATATACACTCAGTTACCTCCTTTTTGAAAACTCTTACTATTTGTATCTTAAAAAAGTTCTTTTGTCAAGAATATAAATAATAATTTTCCTTATTCAAACTTTAAATAGACCTATCTAATTTGACAATCTCTTCCATAACTCTATCAGCAAATATCTGATAACTCTCCTTCTTATCTGTATTGCCTGGTCTAATAGCCCTTCCAAAATGGACTGATATAGGTTTAAAAAGATGGACAAATTTTGCTTTATAAGGTAAAGCTTCATCAGTACCTTTAATTAAGGTCGGTACAACAGGACAACCCGCTTTATAAGCTATTAATCCAACCCCACCTAAAGCTTTCTGAATCTTGCCTGATAGACTCCGACTGCCTTCAGGAAAAATAACCAGAACCTTTCCCTGTCTGAGTCTGGTTAAAGCCTCCTTTATTGCCTGCGTGAGACCCCTTGAATTCTCTCTTTCCAAAGGAAAGGCTCCTAAACTTTTAATTAACAAAGAGAAAGCCCTGTTGTCAAATAACTCTTTCTTAGCCATAAAGTTCAACCGTCTCCAAGATGCTACACCTAAAACTATGGGGTCTAAGTAACTTAAGTGGTTGCTTGCAATAATTACTCCTCCATCTTTGGGTAGATAATTACGGCCAAAAACTTTTATATTAAAAAAAATCTTGAATATAATATAGGCTACTGACTTTAATATAAAATAAAGCATCTTACTTTATATATGAGATTACCTTTTCTACAACTTCAGAGATTGAAAGTTTTGTTGTGTCAATGTATATGGCATCTTTAGCAATTTTTAAAGCACCTACCTTTCTTTCTCGATCTCTTTTATCTCTTAATCTCATGTCATTTTCAAGTTTTGAAATATTAATCTCTCTTCCTTCCTGAATATACTGTCTGTATCTTCTCTTTAGACGTTCATTGAAACTGGCATCAAGATAGAATTTTCTATCAGCATCAGGGAATACCACAGTAGTGATATCGCGTCCTTCCATGATAACAGGACCTTGTCTGGATAAATCCCGCTGTTTTTTAACCATAATAGTTCGCAATTCCGGAATATTAGCGATATAAGCCACATTATTTGTTACCTGCGGGTCTCTTATCTTTTTAGTTACATCTTTCTTATCTAAATACACCCTTAAAAAATTCTCTTTGTCATCTTTTAAAGAAATCTCAGTTTCTTGAGCAAGTTGAACTAAGGATTTTTTATCTGTTAAGTCTATTTTCTGATTTAGAGCCTTTAAAGTAAGGGCTCTATACATCGCTCCACTATCAACATATAAACAGTTGAGTCTTTTTGCTATTATTTGGGCAACTGTACTTTTTCCTGAGGCGGCTGGCCCATCAATAGCTATAACAAATCTTTTCTTGTTCACTTCTTAATCTTTTCTCTTATCCTTTTGACCTCTTCAAACTCAGCCATAATCGCCTTTGAGTCTAAAGTATTTATCTTCTCCCTTAGTTCTTTTAAAATCTCTATATAATTATCTATCGACCTTACTATCTCCTCCTTGTTGCTCAGGCAGATATCTCGCCAGATATCAGAGGCTGCTTCTGATATTCTTGTTGTATCTTTAAAACCAGTAGAGGCAAAGAGGATGTCTCGCTTTTTAACTTGTTTTACTAAAGCAACTGCAACCAGATGAGGTAGATGACTTACTCGGGCTATAATTTTATCGTGATTAGTTGGACTTAAGGTTTTAACTTTAGCACCCAAATTCTTCCAAAAAGATTTTATTCTTTTAAAACTCTCTATATGGGTTCTTTTTGTCCTGGTCAATATACAGACTGAATCTTCAAATAGGTCGCAAGAAGCCACCTCAACACCCCTTCTTTCTGAACCCGCCATAGGATGACCTCCAACAAAATGTATATCTTTAGGGAGGCTGGACTCTATCTCTTTTACAATCTTGCCTTTAGTACTACCTACATCCGTTATAATCGCTCCACTCTTTACAAAAGGAGTAATAAGCCTTATTATATGAGATATTACCCCTACAGGGGTACAGACTATAATCAAATCAGCATCCTCTGTGGCTTTCTTGAGGGAGAGTGTCCCTTCATCTATAGCCTTTAGTTTCTTAGCCTTAGACAGACTGCTCCTTCGGGTGGTAAGGCCTATTACCTTATGGGCTAGATTCCTCTTTTTGATAGATAGACCAATTGAGCCACCAATTAAACCCACACCCAATATTGAAACAGTTCTAAACTTCTTCATCTCCTATTAAATATTACGTCCTATTGCCCTGCTTACCTTTCTTAAAGCTGACATCAACTCATCAAACTTATCAGGTTTTAATGATTGTATACCATCTGAAAGTGCCTCTTCAGGTTTATAATGAACTTCGATAAGCAAACCATCACAACCAGAGGCAACTGCAGCAGCTGCCATAGATGGAACGAATTCCCATCTACCCGTTGCATGAGAAGGGTCAACGATAACAGGTAAATGGCTAAGTTTCTTTATGACTGGAATAGCGCTTAAATCTAAAGTATTCCGCGTAGCCTCTTCAAATGTCCTTATCCCTCTCTCGCATAAAATGACATTAAAATTGCCACCAGAAAGGATATACTCTGCTGACATAAGTAATTCTTTAATGGTAGCACTCATACCCCTTTTTAATATTACTGGTCTTTTAGTTTTACCCACCTCTTTGAGAAGGTCAAAATTTTGCATATTTCTTGCACCAATCTGAAAGGCATCTGCATATTTATCTACCAGTTTCACCTTTCGAGGATCCATTACCTCAGTTACAACTGGAAGTCCAGTCTCTTTAGAAACCTCTTTAAGATATTTAAGCCCCTCTTCCCCTAATCCTTGAAAACTGTAAGGGGAGGTTCTGGGCTTAAAGGCACCGCCTCTTAGAATCTTAGCGCCTGATTTCTTAACCAGTTTAGCTATCCTTTTAAGTTGATCAAGGCTTTCTACTGCACAAGGACCAGCCATAACTACAATCTCTTCTCCTCCCACCTTGACTCCATTTATATCTATTATACTGGATTCCTTTTTGAATTCACGCGAGGCTAACTTGTAGGGCTTTAAAACAGGCATAACTTTCTCTACGCCCTCAATAGCCTCAAGAGGCTGAACTCTTACAATATCCTCTTCTCCAATTACTCCAATAATGGTCCTTTCTATACCTTTTGAGACCATCGTCTTAAGACCAAGTTTTTTTATGCGTTCTTGAATATGTCTTATTTGTTTATCAGTTGCATCTGGCTTTAATACAATTATCAATATCTGCCTCCTTTCATAAGCCTTTCGAATACCTTTATAAATCTTTCATTTTCATTCCTTGTTCCAATAGTAACTCTAATCCATGAATCTAAACCATAGGTACTCATCTCTCGCACAATAACACCCTCTGCAAGCATCTTATCAAAGAGTTTTTTGCTATTACCTTTAATATCGATCAAGATAAAGTTGGTGGCACTTTTTATATAACTTAGACCTAATCTATCCAATTCCTTATATAAATACCTTTTACCCTCTTCTATTATCCTTAATGTCTTTTGTAAAAATCTATCATCATCTAAAGCCGCCTCCCCTGCAACCTGAGCCAGATAATTTACATTAAATGGCTGCCTTGAGTTGTTTAGATAACCTATCACCTCTTCATTGGCTAAACCATATCCTAAGCGAAGACCGGCTAAGCCATAGGCCTTTGAAAAGGTCCTAAGAATTACAACATTTCTCTTATTTAAGAACTTGAGAGAATCTGGATAACCCTCTTCATCTTTAGCAAACTCATAATAAGCCTCATCTAAGACTATTAATATATTATCTGG
>CAZQVU010000058.1:3598-7335 GCA_964596885.1 uncultured Planctomycetia bacterium | reverse complement strand
TTATAGAGAAGGTAAAAGAGAAGATAAAGTCCATAGGTAAAAATAGAGAAATTAGAGAGACCAAGTTTTTAGAAGCCTACAGTGCAGAAAGCATAATTGGAGAACTTTCAAGGTGTTTTGAGATAGAAAAGCAGGATATTTTCAGCAAGAAAAGAGGTAATATCTACCGACAGATGGCGTTGTATCTCATCAAGAAACACACGCCCCTATCGTTAAAAGAGATAGGGAACGTGTTTAATATGGATTATACTGCTGTTTCTTATGCGGTTAAGAGGTTTGAGGAGAGGTTTAGAGAGGATAAGAGGGTTTTAGAGATGTTAAGTAAAATAACGCAATCATTAGGTTAAAAATGAATGTCAAATGTGGAGACCTGACCCCTTTTTAGATTAAAATGTCCAAGATAGTAATAGTTGGCGCAGGAGCTGTAGGAACTACATTTTCTTATACTCTGCAGATTTCAGGCTTAGTTACTGAGATGGTTTTGATTGATATTAATAAAGAGAAGGCAGAAGGGGAAGTAATGGACTTAAATCATGGTTTGTTTTTTACTCCGCCAGTAGATATAAAGACAGGGGATTACTCTGAATGTAAAGACGCTGCAATAATAGTTATTACTGCAGGTGCCAAGCAGAGGCCTGATGAAAGCAGGTTAAACTTAGTAGATAGAAATATAGCCATATCCCGTGGGATTATTGATGAGATAAAAAGATATACTACAGATGCTATAATATTGATGGTAACCAATCCCGTAGATATATTAACCTATATGGTTAGTGAAAGATTCGGTTATCCTAAAGATAAGGTTATAGGTTCTGGCACGGTTTTAGATACGGCAAGATTCAGGTATTTTCTTTCGGCTAATTTTGGATTGGACTCGCGAAATGTGCACGCCTATATATTTGGTGAACACGGTGATAGCGAGGTTCCAATATGGAGCCTGGTAAATATAGGAGGGATATCTATAGAAGAACATTGTAGACATTTTGGACATCAGTGCTCTAAGGAAATCTTTGAAGAGATCGCCTCTAAAGTAAAGGATTCTGCTTATCATATAATAGAGGCTAAAGGGGCTACTAATTTTGCAGTAAGTCAAGCCTTGCTCAAGATTTGTCAGGCTATTATAAGGGATGAGAAGTCTATTCTTACTGTCTCTACTTTATTAGAAGGTGAATATGGTATTAAAGATGTAGCCTTAAGTATTCCTTGTATTATAGGAAAAGAAGGAGTGAAGAAGAAATTACAACCGGCAATAAGTACTAAAGAAAGAGAACTCTTGATTTCTTCAGCCAATTCCTTAAAAGAGATTATAGCTAAACTTTAAAATGGAGGATAACTATGGATAAGAAGACAGATATTTTGGTAATAGGCGGAGGCCCAGCAGGGATTATAAGCGCTGTTACGGCGCGCAAATACTATCCTGATAAGAAAATCTTATTGATTAAGAGTGTAGGTGAAGGAGTTGTTCCTTGCGGCATCCCATATATGTTATCCAGTCTAAAATCTCCTGATGAGAATAGGTTAGGCGATGAAAGTTTAAAGAAGAATGATGTTGAGGTGATTGTAGAGGAGGCAGTGGAGATAAATCGGGATGAGAAGTTTATCTTGACAGGAGGGAATAATAGATACTACTATGAGAAACTTGTTTTAGCCATTGGTTCTAAGCCAGTTTCTCCTGCAATTTGCGGCATTGATAAACAAGGGGTTTATTTTGTCTATAAGGATATGAACTACTTAAAAGATATGGTAGAAAGAGTTAGAGGAGCCCGGAATGTGTTAGTATTAGGAGGAGGTTTTATAGGAGTAGAATTTGCTGACGAACTTTCTAAGATAAAGGGGGTAAATGTATATTTAGTTGAACTTCTTCCCCGACTTTTAGCCAATTCATTTGACCCTGAATTCTCATCACTAGCAGAAGAGAAGTTAAGGTCTAAAGGGGTTAAGGTTTTAACTAATACAAAGGTAGAGGAATTCATAGGAAAGGAGAAAGTTGAAAAGGCAAGATTATCAAATGGCAAAGTGATAGATACAGACTATGTTATCTTAGGGATTGGTGCTATTCCTAATACCGACTTAGCCTTAAATTGCGGATTAGAGATAGGAAAAGGTAGGGGTATCTGGGTAGATGAGTATATGAGAACAACAGATCCAGATATCTTTGCTGTAGGTGATTGCGCCGGCAAAAGAGACTTTTTTACCAGAAAGGACGCTCCCATATTGCTTGCTTCAATCGCCTGTGCTGAGGCTAGGATTGCTGGAGCAAATCTATATCAGTTAAAGGTAGTGCGAGAAAACAAAGGCACTATAGGGATATACTCAACCTATGTAGATGGTTTAGTTCTGGCTACAGCAGGCCATACTGAAAATAGTGCTAAGAAAGAAGGTTTTGAGATTTCAATTGGAAAATTCGAAGGTGTAGATAAACATCCCTCCAGTTTACCAGGGGCAAACAAAATCAAGGTTAAGTTAATATTTTCTAAACAATCTGGTATCATTTTAGGAGGTCAGGTAGCAGGAGGATTTTCAGTAGGTGAGTTGATAAATGCTATTGGCATAGCCATACAGAAGAGGGTTTCCTTGACAGAATTAGAGACATTGCAGATGGCAACCCATCCTTATCTGACAAGTGCTCCCACAAGGTATCCCCTATCTTTAGCTGCTCAAGACGCCTGTTTATAAGTTTTTGAGGGGTTGCTGAAGAATACACCAGCGAGTGCTGCCTGCTATAAAAGATCTGATTACAGAGATTACTGGACTTTTTCAGCAATCTCTTTGATTTTATTTATGATGCCTTCTGTAATCCAATCAGGTGTGGAGGCACCGGCGGTAACTCCTACACTTTTTATTTTCTTAAACATCTCAGTTTTTATATCTTCTTGAGACTGTATCCAGTAGGTTTTTTTATTGATGGATTTTGAGATATCATAGAGTCTTTTTGTATTAGCGCTTCTTTTAGAGCCAATTATAATCATAAGGTCATTATCCCTGGCCATATCCTTTACTTCTTTTTGTTTTATTCTTGTCGGAGCACAAATTGTATTAAAGAATCTTACCTCATTTACTAAACTTCTTAATTTATCTACTATAATCCTGACCTTTTCTATGTTCTGGGTTGATTGGACGACTACAGCCACTTTGTTTATATCTTTTAATCTATCTTCTGGGATTTCTTTTATATTATCTATAATCAGGGCTTCATTTTTCAACTGACCAGTTATCCCTTTTACTTCATCATGTTTTTTATCACCTATTACTATAATCTGATAACCCTTTTCTTCCTGCTCTCTTGCTATTTTATGTATCTGACGGACCTTCGGACAGGTGGCATCTATTATCTTGTATCCAAGTTTTTTTGCTTCCTCATAAATCTTTTTTGATGCACCGTGTGCTCTAATTAGTAGAATTTTTCCTTTGCCATCGGCCAAACCTTCTATCTTTTTTATACCCATTTTTTCTATATCTTTTACTACGCCTTCATTATGAACTATATCACCCAACATATAGATATTCTTGTTAGATTCAGCCATCTTGCGGGCTATCTTTAAAGCCCTTCTTACACCAAAACAGAAACCTGCTGATTTAGCCAGATTGATTTTTATCCTGTTAGATATTTTATTAGTTTTTACTTTCTTTTTATAATCTTTCATAGTATTCAATTTTCTCTAAAGGGATTCATAATCTTTACTTATCTTTTTGTAATATTATCATATAAAGATTATTAAGACAAGCAGGATACAAGA
>CAZQVU010000058.1:0-3498 GCA_964596885.1 uncultured Planctomycetia bacterium | reverse complement strand
TTATCTTTTTGTAATATTATCATATAAAGATTATTAAGACAAGCAGGATACAAGACGCAGGATACAGGATGCAAGATACAAGATACAAGATGCAGGATGCAGGAGTTGAGGATGAACACAGATATATATACAGATAAACACAGATACAAGATGCAGGAGACAAAGGAGAGCACCAGTGCACCAGAGCACCAGGCACCAGAGATGTAGGATACAAGACGCAAGACGCAGGATGCAGGATATCTTGAATCCTGAATCTTGAGTCCTGAATCCTGAGTCCTGAGTCCTGAATCTATATTCATCTGTGTTAATCCATCATTAATCTGTGTGCATCTTTCTTCAAGAGAGACCAGGTAAACTCCACTGAAAAAATACTTGGTTTGCAGTTTTTTTATGATAAAATAAACTAAGGTTGTAATATAATGAGGTAATAATATGGGGATTTTAGATATAAGAGATTTAAGTCTGACCTTAGACGGCAACAAGATATTGCATAATATAGATATTGATTTTAAGAAGGAGTGCATATATGCCTTAGTTGGTCCAAACGGTAGCGGCAAGTCCAGTCTGGCTTATTGTCTTATGGGTCTTGAGGGATATAAGGAGATAGAAGGGGATATATTATTTGAAGGCGAATCCATTAAGAATATGAGAGTGGATGAAAGAGCCAAAAAAGGCATAACTTTAGCCTGGCAGGAGCCAGCCCGTTATGAGGGTTTAACAGTTAAGCAGTTTATGAAGGCTGCAGATTTTAATAAAAGCGATGAAGAGATAAAAGAAGCTCTGTCTATGGTGGCTCTGGATGCAGATGATTATCTAAATAGGGCAATAGATAAGACTTTAAGCGGTGGCGAGAGAAAAAAGATAGAACTTGCCTCTATTGTAATTATGAAACCAAAGATTGCTATGCTTGATGAGCCGGATTCAGGCATTGATGCTACTTCTTTAGAGAATATATTTGAGGCTATTAAGATGTTAAAAAAATCAGGTTCAACTGTCATTTTAATTACTCACAGTATTTCGGTATTAAAGCATGCAGAGGATGCCTTTCTTATGTGCCACGGCCGCATATTAGATAGGGGTAGTGAAGATAAAATAATGAATTACTTTAAGAATAAACGCCTTCCTTGTGGCCACAAGAACTTACTAAATGGGGAACAAAAGGATTAATTATGCAGAAAAACCAGTTAGCCAGGATAGCCAAGATAGAAGGAGCATTAAAAGACCCCGATGCGGCTTATCTTATAATTAATCTTAATAAAGTTATAGCATCTCAAAGTATAGACGGTCTAAATATCCAAACAAAAGAGATAAAAGACGGAATTGATCTAAAGATACGACTTAAAGAGAATACAGTCATAAAAAAACCCGTTCATCTTTGTTTTGGAGTATTGGAGAAATCAGCCATTCAGAAGATTCTCATTGACTTTAAGATAGGAGAAAATTCAAGTATTTCTGTCCTTGCCCACTGTATATTCCCGGAGGCAGAGGATGTTACTCATATTATGGATGCAAGGATAAATATAGAAGAAAATGCACATTATACCTATCTGGAAAGACACATCCACAGTATCTATGGCGGAGTGAAGGTTTATCCTAAAGCGAGAGTTAACCTTGGTGAGAGAGCGAGGCTTAAGACTGACTTTGAGTTATTGAAGGGAAGAGTAGGATTATTAGAGATAGATTATGAGGCTATCTGCAGGAAAGAGGCTGTTTTAGAGATGACTGCAAAAGTTAATGGAAGAGGCGATGATATTATTAAGATTAGTGAGTCGGCTTCTCTTGTAGGTGAAGGCGCAAGAGGCGTCCTTAGGACAAGGGTTGCCTTAAGGGACAAGACAAAAGCACATGTTTATAATAAACTGATAGCCACTGCTGCTTATGCGCGAGGTCATGTAGATTGTAAGGAGATAGTTCAAGATGAGGCTGTGGCGGATGCTGTTCCTGTAGTTCAGGTTAACCACCCAAAAGCCCATATTACCCATGAGGCGGCAATAGGAAGTGTAGATTCAAAACAATTACAGACCTTGATGTCAAGGGGATTGTCTGAAGATGAGGCTACAGAATTTATTATCCAGGGGTTACTTGGCTAAATTCTGAAGTTATGATTAAATTTTTATTATTTTTAATTATCCTTGTTTTATCTCTTGCTGCCTACGCTAAATACATTGAAAGGACAAATGTTTTCTTTCCGTCGGAGGAGATTGAAGCAACACCTGAAATTCTAAACCTTGATTATGATGATATCTATATAGATACAGAAGATAGTGTTAAGATTAATGGCTGGTTTATACCAAATGATAAGGCAGAATATACTTTATTATTTTTTCATGGAAATGGAGGGAATATCAGTAATAGATTAGATAAGATAAAGATGCTCTATGACTTAGATTTGAGTATCTTTATTATTGATTACAGAGGATACGGCAGAAGTAAAGGTTCACCAACTGAAGAAGGGTTATATCTTGATGCATTAACCTCATATAATTATCTGGTAAATAAGCGTAAAGTAGAAAATGACAGAATTATCGTTTATGGTGAATCATTAGGTACAGTCGTTGCCGTTGATTTGGCTCAAAAGAAAGATGTAAAGGCTATTGTCTTAGAAGGGGCTATATCAAGTGGCAGAGATTTAGCTAAGATTTATTATCCCTATATGCCGACGCCGTTATTCTCAATTAAACTTGATTCTGAGAGTAAAATCAAAGAGGTCAATGTGCCGAAGTTATTTCTTCACTCGAAAGAAGATGAGATAGTACCTATCAAATTAGCCAGAAAACTTTATAAGGTATCACCTGAGCCCAAGGAGTTTATTGAACTTAGAGGAGGCCACAGCTCAGCCTATCAAGACTCAAAGGAGAAATATCTTTCATCAATTAAGTCATTTATTGACTTATTAAAAAATAGATAAGGGGGAGTATCTATGAAGACATTAAGAGAATATTTGTGGTTTAATACAAAAACAAGAAGAGCCTATATAAATATTACACCTAAAGTAGAAGAACTGGTTAGAAAGAGCGGTGTTAAAGAAGGGTTGTGTCTGGTGAATGCTATGCATATTACAGCCAGTGTTTTTATAAATGATGATGAGCCAGGGCTGCATCGTGATTTTGACAGATGGCTTGAAAAATTAGCCCCCTATGAGCCAGTGTCTCAGTATGACCACAATAATGGTGAAGACAATGCAGATGCACACCTAAAAAGGACTATTATGGGGCGTGAAGTAGTTGTGGCTATTACTGATGGTAAGTTAGATTTTGGTCCCTGGGAGCAGATATTTTATGGTGAGTTTGACGGACAGCGAAGAAAACGGGTAATGGTTAAAATAATAGGAGACTAACCTAGAAAAACGAGGAAGGATACAGGCATTTTTATAATGGGTTTTTTATTAGAAGCCTTAGTAAATAAAAATCAGGTAGTGTTATATTAATTGTTACTGTTGCTGAAAATATATCTAACTTTCTACTATTCAAACTGTTTATATAAATTATAAAAGTTCAT
>CAZQVU010000057.1:0-7411 GCA_964596885.1 uncultured Planctomycetia bacterium | reverse complement strand
TAAGTTGTATCCTCATTCATCTCCTTTCTTATGAAATCTCCTCTATAATATCTTTAACTACCTTAGTTGGATTATTAGATTCTATAATCGGTCTTCCTATAATAATATAATCACAACCTGAATCTATAGCCTGTTTTGGTGTCATAACTCTCTTTTGATCATCCCTGGAACTCTCTCTTGGTCTTATACCGGCTGAGGCGATAATGAAATCCTTACCTAACTCTCTCCTTACTAAAGGCGCCTCTCTTGCAGAAAGAACAACTCCATCGAGTTTACATCTCTTTGCCAACCTACTTAAATGAACAACCTGTCTATCTACATCAGCAGGCATATTAATCCTTACCAGGTCCTTGCTATTTAAACTTGATAGAAGACTAACACCTAAAATAAGCGGTCTCCTTACCTTTAATCTTTTAGCCTCATCCTCTGCTGCCTCCTTTGCTTCTTTCATCATCTCTATTCCACCTGAGATGTGTACCGTCAACATAAAAACCTTCAAGTTAACCATCTGTCTTACTGCATTTGAAACGGTATTGGGAATATCATGTAATTTTAAATCCAGAAATACCTTAGAGTTAAACCTTTGGACTACTTCTATAACTTCTGGACCATACCTGGTGAATAAATAAGGACCTATTTTAAAAATCTCAACCTGACCCTGCAACTGATTAACCAACCTCTTTGCCCTTGTGATATCCTCAACATCTAAAGCGACTATTAATTTCGAATTCATTTTATTAACCTAATATTCAAATCTCTAATTGCTCTAATTAATCTAATTTCTAATCAATACCCAATTTCCAATACCCCATGTCTAAAGAGGTTATTCTGTCATTGGTGCTTGGGACTCGATTAGGTCAATTAGTAATTAGGAATTCGTCATTTATATCCTAAGACTTCCTACTAAATCGGACAATTTATTTATTCTTTTATTCTTCATATAATCTTTTATACCATCTATTATCCTGAGTGAAGTACGAGGGTCAATGAAATTACCAGTGCCTACAGATATAGCATCGGCTCCACATATGAGAAATTCAAGCGCATCTTCAGCATTCATAATCCCTCCCTGACCAATCACACTAATCTTTACCACCTCAGATACCTCATAAACCATCCTGAGGGCGATTGGTTTAATTGCCGGTCCGCTTAAACCACCTGTAAAATTACCTAATTTGGGCATCTGTCTTTCAATATCTATGGCAGTGGCTAAGAAGGTATTAACTAAAGATATCGCATCTGCACCTGCTGCCTCTGCTGCTTGAGCAATCTCCCTAATATCGGTTACATTGGGTGATAATTTGACAATGAGAGTATGACTTGTTGCACCTCTTACCCTCTTTATTATCTTACTAAACTCATTCTTATCCTGGGCAAAGGTAAGATTATTTTTAGATTTAACATTAGGACAGGATAGATTAAGTTCAATACCTGAAATCTCTTCATCATTTAATCTCTCTGTCATAGTTAGATAATCATCTATATTCTCACCAGCAATGCTTACAATTATAGGTACAGTCAATCCTTTTAAAAAAGGTAACTTTTCCTCTATGAATCTATCCAGACCTACATTCTCCAGTCCGATAGAATTTATTATACCAGAGGCTGTCTCTACAATACGGGGAGGGGAATTGCCTTCTTTTGCTTTCGGAGTTATACTCTTTGTAACTATAGCACCGAGTTTCTCTAAATCTACCAGGTCCTTATATTCCTGTGCATAACCAAATGTCCCTGATGAGACCAGAACAGGATTCTTGAGTTTTATATTACCTAAACTGGTAGATAAATCTAATCCCATAATAGATCATCCGCCCTAAAAACTGGTCCATCTTTACAAACAAGTTTATAGCCTTGTTTTGTCTTAACCGAGCAGCCTAAGCATACTCCTACACCACAAGCAATTATCTCATCCAGACTAAGTTGGGCTGGAATATCTAATCTTTGGCAACTCTTGGCAATAACCTTTAACATCTCCTTTGGACCTGAGGCAAAGACTTCATAATCAGAATTACTGCCAATCCCTTCAAGAAATTCAGTCAAGACCTCAGTAACCCTTGCCTTTCTACCCAGTGAACCATCCTCAGTAGCAATGATACTCTTTATATTTAATCTTTTAATATCCTCATACAATAGAAGATTGCCTTTACAACTTGCACCTATAAAAGTAGTAATCTTTCTATTCTGTTCTTTTAATCTATTTATTAAAAAAAATAAAGGAGCGATACCTATTCCTCCAGCAACAACTAAGGCTTCCTTATCTATGTCTCTGATCTCAAAACCTTTACCTAAAGGTCCTATAATATCTAATCTATCTCCTCTCTTCTTTGAACTTAAAATCCTTGTACCCAATCCTCTCACTTTATAAAGTATCTCAAAGACCTCTTCATTTTTTAGCCGGCAAACAGCAAAGGGTCTTCTTAAAAAGAGTCTATAAGTATCTTCTATCCGAATATGAACAAATTGTCCAGGTTCGGCAGTCTTAGCAATCTCAGGAGAGAAAATCTCTAATCTATAGCAATTATCTGTTATTTTATTATTGGATATTATCTTAAAACTTTTTTGAAATATCACCTTTTACCCTTATGATAATCCTGAAGCGATTTAACTTCCAATCTTTTCTTGCGTAAAGATTCTATGCCATTCACAGAGGCTAAAGCCCCCGGGATAGTCGTAATACAGGGTATCTTATGCAATATAGCACTGGTTCTTATCTTTATCTCATCTTCTTTAGGTCCTTTGCCACTTGGCGTATTTATAATTAGATGTATCTCGTCACTCTTTATCATATCTACTACATGAGGTCTGCCTTCATGGAGTTTATGTACAGGTTTTACATTAATATTACCTTTGGATAGACTTTCAGCTGTCCCTTTGGTAGCCAGCAACTTAAAACCCATATCCTGCAACTTTCTTGCCACAGGTATAACCCTGGGTTTATCCTTATCTTTTACGCTTATAAAGACAGAGCCTTCAGTAGGTAGAATCTGACCGGCGGCTATCTGAGATTTAACATAGGCTCTTCCAAAATCGCTATCAATTCCCATTACCTCTCCTGTAGATTTCATCTCAGGACCTAAAATAATATCTACTCCAGGAAATCTGGTAAAAGGAAAAACAGATTCCTTGACGCAAGTATATTTTGGAAGAACCTCTTTAGTAAATCCCAACTCCTCCAAATTATAACCAACCATAACCTTAGTTGCTAATTTGGCGAGAGGCACGCCAATAGCCTTTGAGACAAAAGGGATAGTGCGAGAGGCTCTGGGGTTAACCTCTAAGACATAGATCTTACCATCTTTTATGGCGTACTGAACATTCATAAGCCCTTTTACCTCTAATTCTCTTGCTATTCTGTAGGTCTGTCTTCTAAGTCTGCCAATAATCTCTTCATTCAAACTATATGGAGGAAGCACCATAGCACTGTCCCCAGAATGGACTCCAGCCTCTTCAATATGTTCCATAATGCCGCCAATAACCTGTCTCTTCCCATCGGCTATCATATCAACATCTACCTCAATTGCATCCTCCAAGAATTTATCTATCAATACCGGATGCTTGGGGGAAGCAACAACTGCCTCCTTCATATACTTTTGTAAGGATTTATCATCATAGACTATCTCCATAGCCCTCCCCCCTAAAACATAAGAGGGTCTAACTATAACAGGATAACCAATCCTTTTAGCTATCCGCTTGGCTTGTTTAAGATTAGTTGCTGTGTCATTTGCTGGCTGGATTAAATTTAGTTTATCAAGCATCTTTTTAAATCTATCTCTATCCTCTGCTATATCTATATTCTCGGGAGTTGTCCCTAAGATGTTTACACCAGCCTTCTCAAGTCCTTTTGCGATATTGAGCGGAGTTTGCCCTCCTAACTGAACTATTACTCCATAAGGTTTTTCTTTATCAATAACATTTAGAACATCTTCTAAGGTCAAAGGCTCAAAGTATAATCTGTCTGAAGTATCATAATCGGTTGAGACTGTCTCGGGGTTAGAATTAATAATGATAGACTCATAACCAATCTCACTTAAAGCATATGAGGCATGACAGCAACAATAGTCAAATTCGATTCCCTGTCCTATCCTGTTAGGACCGCCACCCAAAATGACAACCTTTTTCTTCTTCGTTGAGCGGGATTCATCCTCCTGGCCATAGGTGGAATAAAAATATGGATGTTTTGCTTCAAATTCTCCGGCGCAGGTATCTACCAACTTGTAATCATTTATAATCTTTTTCTTCTTTCTAAAACTCCTTATTTTTGTCTCATCTTCTCCTTTAAGATAAGCAATCTGATAATCACTAAAACCAAATTTCTTTGCTTTCTTAAGAAGGAAGGGGGTTAGTTTCCTTTTTCTTATCTCATTCTCAAGTTCAACTATCTCTTTTATATTATAAATAAACCATCTATCTATCTTAGACAACTCATATATCTGGTCAATACTCATATTGCATTTTAATGCCTCTTTAACAAAAAATATTCTATCTGCATTAGGCAACCTTAGTCTCTCCTTAATTAATTCGATTTTATCTTTTTCAGATAAATCCTCATCTATTACCAATCTGCCATCTGCACCTAAACCATAATGACCAGTCTCAAGCGAGCGTAAGCCTTTCTGAAGTGCCTCCTTAAAATTCCTGCCAATGGACATAGCCTCTCCTACTGCCTTCATCGAAGTGCCCAGAACCCATTTAGCCCTGGGGAATTTTTCAAAAGTGAATCTGGGCATTTTAAAGACACAGTAGTCAATAGTAGGTTCAAAAAAGGTTGAGGTACATCCAGTAACATCATTGATAATCTCATCCAAACTAAGGCCTACAGCTAACTTAGTAGCAACTCTTGCAATAGGAAATCCAGTCGCTTTTGAGGCAAGCGCTGATGAACGCGAAACCCTGGGATTTATCTCAATAATTACCACTTCTCCATCATCAGGATTAACTGCAAACTGCAGATTTGTCCCTCCTCCTGTAATATTAATAGCCCTTATAACCTTTTTTGACCAATTTATTAGATTAGCGCACTCTTTAGCGGTTATGGTCTGAGCAGGAGCCACCACCATACTATCTCCGGTATGCACTCCCATAGGATCTACATTCTCCATAGAACAAACTGTTATAACATTATCCTTACAATCTCTCATAACCTCGAACTCTATCTCTTTCCAGCCCAGAACTGACTGTTCAATTAAGACCTCATGTATTGGAGAAGTCTCAAGGGCAAAGGGCATAAGGCGTTCAAATTCTTCTCTATTATATACACAGGAACTACCGCTACCTCCTAAGCAAAAGGCCGGTCTTAAGATAAGAGGAAATCCTATCCTTTCTGCTATCTTTTCCCCTTCCTTAAAACTCCTGGCAATGCCGCTTGCAGGAACCTTTAAACCAATACTCTCCATCGTCTCCTTAAACTTTTGCCTATCTTCTGCCTTAGCTATTGCCTCAGTATTTGCACCAATTACCTCAACTCCATACTTTTTTAACACTCCCATCTCATCCAAAAAATAGGCGATATTAAGACCGGTTTGGCCTCCCAAAGTTGGAAGCAAAGCATCTGGCCTTTCTTTTCCTATTATATCTGCAACTATCTCTGGAGTTAGTGGCTCTATATAAGTCCTATCTGCCATCTGAGGGTCAGTCATAATAGTAGCCGGATTTGAATTGATTAACACTATTCTGTATCCTTCTTCTTTTAATGCCTTGCAGGCTTGGGAACCAGAATAGTCAAACTCACACGCCTGACCTATAATTATAGGACCTGAGCCAATAATTAAGATTTTTTTAATATCACGCCTTTTTGGCATTATCTTCTCCTATCCTATTGGTAAAGTTTCGGGTAAGTAATTTAGACCTAACACCTTGTATCTTTTGCTCTGAAAACCCTCAACTGTATCATCATTCATATTTATACTAATAATCTCATTATCCTTGGTTATAGAATTATCCTTTAAGCAATAAATATGATCCTGAGCAGTCAGAGAGGTAGTCCCCTTTTTAATATCTCTTACTGGATAATTTGACCCATGATGGCCATATTTCATTTTATAAGCCCTGGCTCCGAGGGCAATTCCTAAAATAATCCCACCTAAACCAAAACCAAATATAGGTTTCTTACCTATAATCTCCTCAGCCATATTAATGATTGACTTGTACCTTGTGGGATTGCCGCAACCATTGGAAAAGACTACAATCTCAGGCTTCATTGCAAGAATCTTCTTATAATCTATTTTGTAAGGTACAACTTTAACTCTAAATTTATTATCAGCCAACCAATTCAATAAAGTAAAATTGGTCCCCAAATCTACCACCACGGCTAACCTTTCCGATTCACTTCTTTCATTCCAAGAATAAGTTTTTTTACAACTTACTTTGTCAATTAAAGAATCTACATCTTTATCCTTAATTCTTTTAATTAAACTTTTAATGTCCTGCTTCTTTGTTGTAATTGCTCCCTTTAAAGTACCGCTATTCCTAATCAGTCTAACCAGATACCGAGTATCAATACCTTCTATACCGATTATCTTATGCCTTTTCATAAAATTAGATAGATTATCGTAAGCCAACCAATTGCTTACAATCTTAGAATATTCTTCTACTACCAGACCGGATAAATAGGCTCCGGCAGAATTCATATCAATTTTATTAACTCCATAATTACCTATTAAAGGATATGCCATAACAACAATATTATCACAATAGGCCGGCTCGGTTATCAACTCCTGGTAGCCCATCATATTGGTATTAAAGATAACCTCACCAAAACATTCACCTTCTGCACCAAAAGATAGACCTTTAAAGACCTGACCATTTTCTAAAACCAGCATAGCCTCTTTCATATTCTGTTCCTCCAATAAGACCATAGTTTACAAAGCGGCGTGAATTTAGTTTCATTAAAAAATTCGCTAAATTCTATCCTCATTCAAAATAATGTAAGTTGTAACTCATCTTTATCATCTTTTGAAAAGATTTCAATCTTACCATACTCTCCATCATAACCAGGATGTATGTTTACATTCCCTTCTCTTACCCTTATTATTCCTTCAGCAATCTTAGAAGGCAAAAACCTCCTTAAATCCTCCTCAGACATCTTTAATAGAATATTAAACTCAGAACCAAATCTTCCCACAAGTCCTTTATATTCATCGTCCACCGTCTTTGAATTTACGCCTATGCCTTTTGCCTCAGCTATTATCTCCCTTAGAGGAATCAGACTTTTATAAGGTATGAAATTATCATTAGTAAAGCCTTCCTCTCTATCACTTAAAGTTTCTACTCTATGCATAACACCAATTGTAACTTCTCTATGACATTTCGGACAGATATTATTTAATTTAATTGATTCTTTAGGTGATAAGCACTCTTTACAATTCCTATGACCATCATAATGATATTTTCCCTCCTGAGGGAAGAACTCTAT
>CAZQVU010000056.1:0-7453 GCA_964596885.1 uncultured Planctomycetia bacterium | reverse complement strand
GAAGGTGGCATAAATGTAGCCGATAAAGATTATTTAAAGAAGGTAAGAAGACTTTGTAATAAAAAGGATATACTTTTAATCTTTGATGAGATACAGACCGGTATGGGGAGGACAGGCAAGATGTTTTGTTTCCAGCATTATCAGATTATACCCGATGCTATGACTCTCTCCAAGGCATTAGGCGGCGGCTTTCCTATTGCTGCACTTGTTGCCGGCAAGAAGGTATCCAATGTCTTATCTCCAGGAACCCATGCTACTACCTTTGGTGGAAGTCCTGTGGTGTGTGTTGCATCCTTAGGGGTTTTTGAAGCCTTAAAAAAGGAGAGGTTGATACAAAATGTAAACAAGATAAGCCCCTATTTTTTTAGGAGGCTGGATGAACTGAAGAGAAGATATTATGATATAATAAAAGAGGTAAGAGGTATAGGTTTTATGATTGGATTGGAATTAACTCAGCCAGCAGACGCCATATATAGATTCTGCCTAAAAGAAGGATTACTGATTAATTACACCCAAAGATATGTATTGAGAATATTACCTCCCTTAAATATAAATAGAAAGGATGTTGACAGAGCGATTAGTATTTTGGATAAGGCATTTCAAGAATTAAAAAATGAGAAATAAAGATTTGATTTCTGTTGATGATTTAAGTTTTGAAGAGATAGAGAGAATCTTAAATCTAGCAAGGGATTTTAAAAAGGAAAAGGTTACCCACATCAGTTTAGAAGGCAAGACACTTGGTCTTGTATTTCAGAAGCCATCCAATAGAACCAGGGTTTCATTTTCAATAGGTATGTATCAGTTAGGGGGCAATACCATTTATCTTTCTCCTGAAGAGTTGCAATTAGGAAGAAGAGAGGCAGTGAAGGATGTAGCAAGGGTCCTATCAAGATATTTAGATGTTATTGCGGCAAGGACTTATTCTCATAAAGATTTAGTGGAGATTGCCAGGGAAGCTTCAGTTCCTGTAATAAATGCCTTAACCGACCTTTTGCATCCCTGCCAGGCTTTAGCAGATATCTTTACAATAAGAGAGATTACAAATAGTTTTAAAGATATAAAACTTGGCTATATAGGGGATGGTAATAATGTCTTACATTCACTAATGCTGGCAGCAAGCAAGGTTGGCTTGGATTTATCTTGTGCGACACCCAGAGGATATGAACCGGCTCGAAATATCGTAGATAAGGCAATGGAAAATGCAAAAGCAACTGGTTCTAAGATATTAATTACAGATGATCCAATTGAGGCTATAGAAGATGCTGACTTTGTTTACACTGATGTCTGGGCGAGTATGCATCAGATAGATGAGTTAGAGAATAGAAAGAAGATATTTGCGGCTTATCAAGTGAATGATAACCTTTTATCAAAGGCAAAAAAGAGATGTTTTGTTATGCATTGTTTACCTGCTAAAAGGGGCTTAGAGATTACCGATGAGGTATTAGATGGAGATAGATCTATTGTGTATACTCAGGCTGAAAATAGACTCTATGTAGAAAAGGCAATATTAGCTTTACTATTAAAGAAGGTGTAAATGGAGATTTAGATATGAAAAAAGTAGTACTTGCATATTCAGGAGGTCTGGATACATCCTTAGCAGTTAAATGGTTAAAAGACCAAGGTTTTGAGGTTGTTGCCTATTTAGCCGATATAGGACAGGGGATAGATAAGAAAGACCTAAGAGTTAAGGCAAAAAAGGCTGGTGCAAAAAAGGTTATTATAAAGGATTTAAAGAAAGAGTTTGTAAGAGATTACATAATACCTGCCATCTATGCTAATGCTGTCTATGAAGGCAAATATTATCTGGCTACTGCTTTGTCAAGACCTCTAATAGCAAAGGAAGTAGTGAGGGTAGCCAGGGAGGAGAATGCTACCTTCATTGCCCATGGCTGTACAGGAAAAGGTAATGACCAACTAAGATTTGAACTTACCTTTAATCTATTAGGACCTGAGTTAAAGGTTATTGCACCCCTTAGGCAATGGCCCTTTAAGTCAAGGGAGGAGGAGATAGACTACTGCAGAAAGTGCAATATACCGGTTGAAATAAGTAAGGAGAGTCCTTATTCAATTGATAAGAATCTCTGGGGTATAAGTATTGAATGTGGCATATTGGAGGATATCAAAGAAGCACCACCTGAGGATGCCTATATCTTGACAAATAGTCCGGATAAGGCACCTTCAAGACCCAAAATGGTTGAGATTGAGTTTAAGAAAGGTATGCCTATTAAATTAGATGGGAAGAGACTGGATGGAGTATCCTTAATAAACAGGTTAAATGAGATAGGCAGCGAATGTGCAATAGGGAGAACTGATTTGATTGAAGACAGGGCTATTGGTATAAAGTCAAGAGAGGTCTATGAGGCTCCGGCAGCAACTATTTTGATTTCTGCCCATAAAGAACTTGAATCTCTAACCTTAGATAGAGAAACCCTTCAGTATAAATCTTTGATTGAGCAAAAGTATGCCCAGTTAATCTATAACGGCCTCTTTTTTACGCCGTTAAAAGAGGCACTTGATAGGTTCATAGACAAGACTCAGGAGTATGTATCAGGCAAGATAAGATTGAAACTTTATAAAGGGAATATCCAGATAATATCAAGAGAATCCAGAGATTCTTTGTATTCTAAGAAACTTGCCACATATTCAAAGGAAGATACCTTTAACCAAAAAGCCTCAGAGGGTTTTATAAAAATATTGGGATTGCCATATAAATTAACGGCAAAGAGAAGAAGGGGTTATAAGTTATAAATTTTAGGAGAAAGAGATGGCTAAGAAATTATGGGGTGGAAGGTTTAAGAAGAAGACAGACCCATTAGTGGAAGAGTTTACCAAATCTATAGATTATGATAAAAAATTGGCTTTCTATGATGTGGTTGGTTCTATAATACATGTGAAGATATTAAAAGAAAGTGGCTTTTTGACAGAAGCAGAAGCAAAAGGTTTGCAAGAAGAACTTAAGAAGATTTATGATGATATCAAGCAGGGTAGATTTAAACATAACAAAAGAAGTGAGGATATCCATACTGATATTCAAAATAAGTTAGAAAGAAAGGTTGGCAATCTGGTTTTAAAGTTGCATACCGCAAGGTCAAGAAATGACCAAGTACTCTTTGATTTAAAGTTTTTTTGTAAATTTGAACTCTCTAAAATTAAAAAATTATGCAAAAAACTACAGATTGCACTTGCAGAATCTTGCGATGAACTCAGGGGAATAGTTATCCCTGGATACACTCATTTACAACACGCCCAACTTGTCTATTTATCTGATTATTTGGGAAGTTATGTTGAAATGCTTAAAAGGGATGTGGATAGATTAAATAATACAATACAGCGGATAAAATTAACTCTGGGAGCCGGAGCATTTGCAGGAACACCTATTAACTCAAAAGTATATTATGAGAGCCTAAAAGATTACTTCAAGAATCACCCCGAATTTAAAGATCTATTTGATATAAAATCCATTGAGGCAGTTTCTAATTCTTTAGATGCCGTTAGTGACAGAGATTTTGTTATTGAAAGCCTATCTGCTCTGGCGATATTAGGGATGCATCTATCAAGATTAGCAGAGGATTTGATAATCTGGTCAACAAAGGAGTTTAATTTTATAGAAATAGATGATGCCTTTACTACAGGGAGTTCTCTAATGCCTCAGAAGAAAAATCCAGATGTTCTTGAATTGATAAGGGGTTATACGGGAACTTTGTATGGTAACTTAATGAGTGTATTAACTATGATGAAGGGATTGCCGCTTACCTATAATAGAGATATGCAATTGGATAAGCCACCTCTTTTTAGTTCATTTGAAATAGTTGAAAAAGAATTGAAAGTTTTGCCGAGACTTATAAGAACATTGATATGGAAAGAGGATATTATAAAGAAAAAGATAGAAGAAGATGAAACTCTGTATGCAACGGACCTTGTGTACTATCTGATTAAAAAAGGAGAGCCATTCAAGAAGGCTCATAATATAATTGGGAGGTTGGTAAGAGATTCGATAGAAAAAGGCAGAAGGATAAGAGATATGACCGACAGAGAATTGAAGGTCTTCTCTGATAAATTGAAACATAGTAAGATAGTTGAATTGATGGACCCTCTTAAGTCTGTTGAGTCAAGAAGATCTATTGATAGGAAAAGGAGTGAATTAGAGAGGATACTCAGGGCTAATAATAAAGATTAACTATGCATGAGTTTAAGTATAAGAGAGATAGGTTTTATTGTGAGAAGATAAAGATTGAAGGGATCGCTAAGGAGTATGGCACGCCATTATATCTATATAGTTATAAAACCCTCATAGATCACTACCGAAAGTTAAAAAGGGCTTTTTCTAAATTTAGTCCTTTAATTTGCTTTTCTATGAAATCCAACTCAAATCTTGCCTTACTCAAGATTTTAGTAAAAGAGGGAGCCGGTTTAGATATTGTCTCAGGTGGTGAACTCTATAAGGCAAGAAAGGTTGGAGTCGACCCCAAGAAAATAGTCTATGCCTCTGTAGGTAAGACAGATGAGGAGATAAGAGATGCCATAAGGGCAAATATTCTGTTTTTTAATGTTGAGTCTGAATCTGAATTGGAGAATATAGCAAGAATTGCCAGAGGATTGAAGAAGAAAGTAAAAGTGGCTTTACGCATTAATCCTGATATAAGACTGGCAACTCATAGATATCTTGCTGTATCAACCAGGGGAAGTAAATTTGGCCTTGATTTTGAGACAGCCAGAAGACTCTTTAAAAAGAGGAAGAGGTTTAAGAATCTCTCTATAGAAGGTATACATCTACATATTGGCTCTCAGATTACAGAAGCAAAGCCCTATAAGCAGGCACTCTCTAAGGTTGTTGATTTTATAAAGAAGGAGGGTATTGATATTAACTACCTAAATATTGGCGGTGGTTTGGGTATAATCTATTCGGATGAGAGACCTCAGACTGCTGAAGATTTTGTCAAGAATATCTCGCCCTTAATTAAGGACTTAGATTGTAGACTTATTATTGAACCTGGCAGATTTATTGCCGGAAATAGCGGAGTGCTAATAACCAAGGTTCTATATATAAAGGATACCCCTCAGAAGATATTCATTATTGTAGATAGCGGTATGAATGATTTTATTAGACCCAGTTTATACAAGGCATATCATACTATTGTGCCAGATAAAAGAGGTAGGTCTTATTTTAAGAAAAAGGTTGATATTGTAGGTCCTGTTTGTGAAAGTGGAGACTTCCTTGCCCAGGATAGGCATTTTGTAAGAGTGAAGAAGGGTGATTATCTTATAGTCCTTGGTGCTGGTGCCTACGGATACTCTATGGCTTCAAATTACAATCTTCGTCCCAGACCAGCAGAGGTTCTTGTAAAAGGAAATAAGTCATATCTTATTAGAAGAAGAGAAACCTATAAAGACCTGATGAGAGGTGAAGTAATTCCTCCTGGAGTCTAATATACGATGGATATTGATTTTATAAAAGCAGAAGGTGCGGGCAATGATTTTATTATTGTTGATTCAGAGAGTCTTGCTTCTTTTGATAACATAGGGAGGTTGGCTAAGGTATTATGTAGCCGAAAGAGGTCTATTGGAGCCGATGGTCTTCTTATTTTTGATACCTCAAAGTCCTGCGATTTTAAGATGCGCATCTTTAATCCAGATGGCCAGGAGGTCAGTATGTGTGGTAATGGAGCAAGGTGCCTTTCGCTTTATGCACACCAAAAGAAAGGTTTAAAGAGTAATTTATGCCTTGAGACGAGAGCAGGTTTCCTCCAAACTGAGGTTAATGGAAATATTATCAGATTGAAAATGCCCGAACCTGAAAGCATTAAGATGGACTTCATCTTAAAGATAGATAATAAAAAGATCAAAGCCGATTTTATAAATTGTGGTGTTCCTCATGTGGTATGCTTCGTAGATGATGTTGATAATTATGATGTTGTAGGTATAGGCAGAAAGATACGTTATCATAAAGGATTTCAGCCAGAAGGAACCAATGCAGATTTTATAGAGATTTTGAATGAGAGGAGTATAAGATTAAGGGTATATGAAAGAGGTGTTGAGGATGAAACCTTATCTTGTGGCACAGGGGCGGTGGCTTCTTCATTGATAGCAGCTAAAAAGGGTAAAGTTAATTCTCCGGTAAATGTGCAAACGAGGTCAGGGCAAATTTTAAAAATTTATTTTGACATTGTTGGAGATTTGTTTAAGAATATTTATTTAGAAGGTGAATGTAATCTGGTTTATGAGGGGAAGGTAAATATATAATAAATTCTAAATACGAAATACTAAACTCTAAACAAATTCGAAATAACAATGTCCCAAATTCTAAACTTTAAAGCTTTTGTTTGGAACATTTAATATTAGATATTGGGATTTGTTTAGGATTTAGAATTTAGAAATTAGAATTTAATTTAATGGGAGGTTATTATGTTTAAAGGAGCATTTACTGCATTAGTTACTCCTTTTGATAAGGAGTACAAGATAGATGAAGCAAAGTTTAGAGAATTGATAGATTTTCAGATTGAAAATGGGATAGATGGAATTGTACCTTGTGGCTGTACAGGTGAGGCAGCCACTTTAACTCATCAGGAACAGAAGAGATTGATAAAGATTGCCGTTGAGGCAGTAAATAAGAGGGTTCCAGTTATTGCCGGTACAGGTTCAAATTCAACTGAGGAGGCTATTGACTTAACAGCCTATGCCAAGAAGGCAGGTGCCGATGGTGCCTTGATTATTACTCCTTATTATAATAAACCGACACCAAAAGGTCAATTTCTTCATTATGAAAGGATTGCCAAGGAGGTAGATATTCCTATTGTTTTATATAATGTACCATCTCGAACTGGAATTTCCATCTCACCTGAGACGGTAGCAAAACTCAATGAGATACCGAATATTGTAGCCATAAAAGAAGCAAGTGGGAGTTTAAAACAGGTTAATAAGATTTTATCCTTATGCGATATTACTGTCCTTTCTGGTGATGATTTTTTGACCTTGCCTATGCTTTCTGTGGGAGCAAAGGGGGTAGTTTCAGTTGCCGGAAATATTGTTCCTGAAGAGGTCTCTACTATGGTAAATTCATACTTAGAGGGCAAAATAGAGAAGGCAAGGGAGATTCATTACAGATTATACTCTCTATTTGAAGCAATGTTTATCGAAACTAATCCAATCTGTGTAAAGACAGCTTTGAAGTTTATGAATATGTTAAATGGCGTACTTCGTATGCCTTTATGTTCTATGGCTGAAGAGAATGAAAAAAGGCTTAAGCAGATTTTGATTGATGCAGGATTAATAAGGAGATGAATGAGGATACAACTTATGGAACAAAGTGAACATAAGTTGTCTATCCGAATTCACCCAGCACCTATTTTTAAGATATTAAGGTTAGTTACACCAGTAGATTAAATTTTATGAAGTTCAAGCTTCAGGTAAAGCACTTATTTGAAAAATAGGTGCTGGGTTAAATTCCGACACATAA
>CAZQVU010000055.1:0-7581 GCA_964596885.1 uncultured Planctomycetia bacterium | reverse complement strand
TTTAGTATCTAACTACGGGGTTAGCGATAATTATGCCTAAATTCTGGGGGATGTTTACATAAATTGAAATTTTAGGCAAGGAATTATCCTATCTTATTTAGCTAACAATCTCTTAAACTCCTCCTCATTAATAATCCTGATGCCCTTTTCCTTAGCTTTTGCTAACTTAGAACCGGGGTCTTTGCCTATAACCAGATAATCTACTCTATCACTTACTGCGGAGGCAACATCGCCACCTTCTGACTCAACTAATCTTTTAGCCTCAGACCTTGAATATGAATCTAATGAGCCGCTAAAAAGAAAAGTTAGACCTCTTAGTTTGCCAGCTGCAACTTGCCTCTTAATCCTTACACCATTTTTGATTAATTTCTCTATGATATCTAAATTTTTCCTGTTATGGAAAAACTTATAGATGCTCTCAGCAACCTTTGGCCCTACCTCCCTAATCTCTTCTAAATCTTCCTTTTTAGCCTTCTTCAGCCCATTAATATCTTTAAAGTTTTCAGCCAAAACATCTGCTAAATGACGACCCACATGCCGAATGCCCAGAGCATAGATAAATCTTGAAAGTGTGGTATCTTTGCTCCTTTCAATCGCATTGATTAGATTCTGGGTTGATTTCTCTCTCCAGCCAGGGAGTTTCATTATATCCTCTCTCTTTAACTTATATATATCAGAAACAGAACTGATAAGTCCCTGTTCATAAAATAACTCAACTGTTTTATCTGATAAAAATTCAATGTCCATAGCCTCTTTTGAGGCAAAGTGTTTAATAGATTCTTTTATTTGAGCTGGACAGGAGATGCCACCACTACATAGATAATAAACCTCTTCCTTAATTACTGGCGAACCACAACTTGGACATCTTGCAGGCATCCTAAATTCTTTCTCCTTGCCAGTCCTTGCCTTTTTGTCTACACTTGCTACTTGAGGTATAACATCGCCTGCTCGTTGAATTCTAACCTTATCTTTTATCCTCACATCCTTCCTTTTAATCTCATCCATATTATGAAGCGTAGCACGACTAACTGTCACTCCCCCTACCTCAACTGGTTTAAGTAAGGCAACTGGAGTTAATATCCCGGTGCGTCCTACCTGAACAACAATATCTTCAATAATCGTCTTCTCTTTCCTGGGTTCGAATTTAAAAGCAAGAGCCCAGCGGGGATCAGTTGTCCTTGTACCCAACCTTTCATAATAATCCAGATTATTTACTTTTATAACTATACCATCAATCTCATAATCCAAACTCTCACGTTTTTTTTCCATCTTATCGTGATATTCAATGGCTTCTTTTATATCTTTGCAGTATTTTATCTCTGGATTGACCTTAAATCCATATTCACTTAAAAGTTCTAAGGCATCTCTCTGGGTGGCTACCTTTCTACCAGATATATCCATTATCTCATAGATAAAGGCTTCCAATTTTCGCTGGGCAGTTATTTTTGGATCAAGTTGTCTCACTGAACCGGCTGCCGCATTTCTGGGATTGGCAAATGTCTGTTTTCCTTCCTCAGTATGTCTCTTATTTAAATCCTGAAAATCCTTAATAAGCATTATAATCTCGCCCCGAACAACAAGATGGTCAATATCTTCTTTTTGCAATCTTAGAGGAATACTTCCTATGGTCTTTAAATTCTCGGTTATATCCTCTCCTTCAAGACCATCTCCTCTTGTTGCACCCTGTACAAATCTTCCTCTTTCATATCTTAACTCAACAGATAATCCATCTAACTTTGGCTCACACATATAGTCTAATCTTTCGACATTTAATCTCTCTTTACATCTTCTATCAAAATCTTCAACCTCCTTATCATTTTGAACTCCTTGAAGGCTGAGCATCTTCTTTATATGTTTTACCTTTTTGAATCTATCCTGAGGAGGGGCACCAACTCGGGCTGTTGGAGAATCAGGTGATTTTAATTGAGGGTATTCTTCTTCTAATTCCTGTAACCTTTTAAATAGTTTATCATATTCTCTATCTGAAATCACAGGTTGATTCTTGACATAATAAAGGTAATTATGATGCCGAAGTTCCTTTCTTAACCTTTCAACCTCTTCTCTTATCTTCTTAGAAACCATCTTATCTTCTTTTAACCTCCTTTATAAATCGATTAAACTCTAAAGTATTAAGGACATCCTCTTTCTCTAACCAACCTCGGCGGGCTGTTATCACTCCGTATCTTATATTATCAAGCTGCTGTTTGGTATGAGCATCAGTTGATATAATAATCTTAACCCCTATCTCCTTAGCCATCTTACAATGAACATCTTTTAGGTCCAGTCTATCTGGATAGCTATTTAACTCCATAATTATACCCCTCTCTTTAGCCTCTTTGAATACCCTTTCTAAATCGAGTGGATAGGGATTCCTTTTGGCTATAAGCCTTCCAGTTGGATGAGCCAGTATATTTACATATTTATTATCAAATGCTTTTAGAATCCTATCTGTCATCTTATCTTCAGGCATATTGAATTTAGAATGGATAGCAGCGATAACTATATCTAATTCACTTAATATGCTATCATCTAAATCTAACTTACCATCTTCCTTAATATCTACTTCTATCCCCTTTAGAATATTTATACCTTTAATCCTTTTATTTTCCTTATCAATCCTTTTAATGTGTTCGGCTAATTCTTTTTCATTCAGTCCGCCAGCAACTTTGACTGCCTTTGAATGTTCAGTAATAGCAATGTATCCATAACCTCTATCCTTTGCCTCTTTGGCCATCTCAGCTATTGTATGGGTTCCATCTGATGCTTTAGTATGCATATGAAGGTCACCTTTTATATCCTTTAATTCAATAAGTCTGGGGAGTTTGCCCTTACTTGCTGCCTCTATCTCACCTCTGTCTTCTCTCAACTCTGGAAGTATAAATTTAAGACCTATTGATTTATATACATCTTCCTCTGTCTTACTGCCAAGAAGCCTTTTGCCTTTAAATACACCATATTCATTGACCTTAAGTCCTTTAGATTTAGCCATTTTTCTAATATGTATGTTATGTAATTTAGAACCGGTAAAATAGACTAAAGCTGAACCAAATTCACTCTCTTTAATATTCCTTAAATCTACTTGAAGACCAGAGCTTAAAACTACAGAGGATTTGGTCCTGCCCTTAGATAGAACCTCTTTAACCTCAGGATACTTTGTAAACTTGTCCATAATCTCATCCACATCTTTAGTTGAAACAAGAATATCTATGTCTCCAATCGTCTCAACTCCTCGCCTCAGGCTACCGGCAATCTCTACCCTATCAATCTTATCTTCTCCTCTCTTTAAATAGTCTACAATTGAATTTCCATATGAATAAGCCTCATTAAGTTTTATCCTTCCTTTTGAACCTCTATATTCTTTTAAGGCAATTAAAATCTTCTCTTCTGTAATCTGACCAAAACCTTCTAACTCCCTAACCTTATGTTCCTTACAGACCCTTTCTAAATCATCTACATTCTTTACATTTAATCCATCCATTAAGGCTTTAAGGTGTTTTGGTCCAATACCAGTAATCTGGGTAAGTTCAAGTAATTCAGGAGGCACCTTTTTAAGTAGTTCTTGATGTTTTTTAAGCCTGCCGGTTTTAATAATCTCTTTAATCTTTTTGGCAATACCTTCACCTACTCCAGGTATCTCTCTTAGCCCCCTCTCATCCTCTCTATAGATATCTTCTATTCTCTTAGATAAACCCTCTATATTCATAGCCGCCCGACGATAGGCTCTTATTTTATACTGATTACCTCCAGTTATCTCCAATACATCGGCAATCTGATTGAATATCCTGGCTATATCTCTATTCTCCATAATTCTATAACTCAATAGTATTCAGATTAATTAAAGTTATACCCTTCTTCTTCATCTCATTAATTGCCTTCTGAGAATCCCCGCAATTTACATCCACTCCTTCGATAGCATCCTCTAATAAGAAAACCTTATAGTCATTAATAGCATCCAGTGATGATGACTTTACGCAATAATCTGTTGCCAGACCGCAAATGTATAGTTCTTTTACCTCTATATCCTTTAGAATAGTATCTAATAACCTTCCCTTATCATCTCGTCCCTCAAAAGCAGAATACCCATCCTCACCCTCGTAAATACCTTTGGAGATGATGATTGTCTCTGGCGGTAGATTAAGGTCAGGGTGAAATTCTGCACCTTCGGTATTCTGTATGCAATGTTCTGGCCATTTACCTCCAAATTTTTTAAAGTGACTTGATTCAGCCGGATGCCAATCGCGAGAGGCAAATATGGGTAAACCTTTTTCTTTGAACTTCTCAATATAGGTATTTATATTCTTTATGACCTTAGAACAATCCTTGACTGCTAAACTTCCTCCCGGACAAAAATCTTTTTGCATATCAACTATCAACAATGCCTTATCAGCCATATAAATATCTCCTTTCGTTAACCGTATATAGACTTATCCTATTAGAAAAACTACCTCAAGATTAAATAGCATAAATTATCAATATGCCCTTCTTTTTTTTCTAAGGGCGTTCACCTAATAAGGATGATGAGGCCTCTTTTATAATCTCTGAAAATGTAGGGTGGGCATATATCGTCTTATCTATCTTATCAATAGATAGATTGTTTGACTTACAGATAGCAAACTGATGGATTAACTCTGAGGCTTCATATCCCAAGATATGGGCTCCTAAAAGATTATGGTTATCATCAACTATAATCTTGATAAAACCTTCTTGATGACCACTTAATACTGCATAAGGATTGGCTCTATAATACTTCTTTAAAACCCTATAACCTATCCTCCTCATCCTTGCCTCATCCTCATTTAAGCCAATACTTGCTACCTCAGGATTAGAGTATATCACTTTAGGAATGTCTTCCTTGTTTAATCGATTAGACTTTTTGCCTGCGATATGCAAGGAAGCAATCTCAGCCTCCCTGTATGCACTATGGGCAAACATAGGATAAGCCGTTATATCGCCTACTGCATATATACCAGAAGAGGTAGTCATCATATATTCATCAACCTTCACAAAATTATTATCCATTTCAATGCCTAAATCTGTAAACGAATCTTTGTCTATATTGGGACTCCTTCCTACTGCCAAAAGAATAAGGCTAACCTCAATCTCCTTCCTATCCCGACCTTTTAGACTAACTCTTATCTTATCCTTTCCTTTTTCAACCAATTCAGCCTCACAGTGCGTATGAAGCTCTATACCTCTTTTCTTAAATATTGATTCTAATCTTAAAGCTATCTCCTTATCCTCCCCAGGAAGAATCTGGTCCTGCATCTCAATCAAGGTAACCTTTGTTCCTAAATCACAAAATATACTTGCAAACTCTAAACCTATTGCACCTGCTCCGATTATAAGGATGCTATCAGGTATATAATCCAGGTTTATAGCCTCCTTACTTGATATAATCCTTTCTCCATCAAATTTAAACTGAGGTAACTCATTAGGCTTTGAACCGGTGGCTATTATAATGTTATCTGCACCAATTACCTTGCTTTTACCTATCCTTATCTTCTTATCCTCTAATAACTCTGCCTCCTGCTCAATAAATACTATATTGTTTTTCTTAAAAAGATAAAGTAAGCCCTCTCTTAAGATTCTGGAGGCATCCTTAGAATAAGCAACAATTCTCTTCATATCCGGTCTATCTATATCTTTAGCAAACCCATAAGATGTGCCCTTTCTTTTTAACTCAGAATACATCTTAGAAATCTTACTTATTGCTTTAACGGGAATACAACCTTCATTTAAACAAACCCCACCGATATTATCTTTAGAGTAATCAATAACTGCCACTGATTTTCCTAAGCAGGATAACCTTAAAGCCGCTGAATATCCGCCTGGTCCTGAACCAATACATAAACAATCGTATCTCTCTTTCATCCTAAATCTCCGCTATAATGTCCATTATACTTTATCTTCTAATCTTTACAACCCTATATCTTAAAATTGGCAGGCAGGTATCTTTAAGACATTGTATCATTAACCTTAAAGATATTATGAGACTTCTAACATTCTATCTATGGCTCTCTTAGCCCTTTGTCTTATCGATTCTTCAACTTTAACAATATAGACTAAATCTTTTAATGCCTGATAGACCTTCTCTAAGGTAATAAGTTTCATAGTCGGGCATATAGCCTTATCATTTGCCGGATAAAATTCTTTTTTAGGATTTGCCTTCTTTAATGAATATAACATACCTATTTCTGTTCCAACAATAAATTCAGTTGCTTTGCTCCTTTTTGCAAATCTCAACATCCCTGAGGTAGAAACAACCTCATCTGCCAGATCTATAACCTCTGGGTTGCACTCTGGATGCACCATGACTTTGGCATCAGGATGGGCCTGCTTTGATTTTTTTATATCTTCTGCTGAAATATTAGTATGGGGAGTTGAGCACCAACCCTGCCAGCATATCAGTTTGCGGTTAGTTTCCTCCTGAGTAAACCTGCAAAGATTTTTGTCAGGAACAAATATAATCTCTTTATTCCTTGGTATTGAATTTACCACCTGAATAGAGTTAGATGAGGTGCAACAGATATCTGATTCTGCTTTGACTTCGGCTGTTGTGTTTACATAACTTATAACTACTGCCTCAGGGTGTCTACTTTTAAGAGTTTTTAGTTTATCGGCAGTTATCATATCCGCTAAAGTGCAACCTGCCTGATTATCTGGAATAATTACCTTTTTATCAGGTGAAAGAATAGACGCCGTCTCAGCCATAAAGTTAACTCCGCAAAAAACAATAACCTTAGCCTCTGTTTCGGCTGCTTTTCTGCTCAATTCTAAAGAATCGCCAGTAAAATCTGCAATGTCCTGGACATCTGAAGTTTGATAGTTGTGAGCCAAAATAACAGCTCTTCTTTCTTTCTTTAACCTTTTAATCTTATCTAATATTTGGTTGGTTTTTTTACTTTTCATGTTTTTTAAACTTATGACTTGTAACTTAGGACTTAGGACTAATATTTTTTATTATACCTCCGCCTAAAACTACATCCCCCTTATAAAAAACAGCCGCCTGCGCCGGTGTAATAGCCCTTTGAGGCTCATCAAATATAACCTGGGCTATTCTGTCCTCTTTTACTCTAATCAACGCATCCGCTTCCTTATGTCTATATCTAATTCTTACCTTAGCCCTAAATCTCTTACTAAAGTTCTTAATTGAGGTAGGAAATATATCCTCTACGGTAAATTCCTTGGAGCAAAGATGTTTTTCTTGGCCAACGATTATTGCATTGTTATCCTTATCAATCTTAACCACATAAAGGGGGTGTTTGCTTGATATACCAAGACCCTTTCTCTGACCAATGGTATAGTAGATTAACCCTTTATGTTGACCAACTACTTCACCCTTTAAGTTAAAAATAGGACCTGGCCTCAAACCTTCTTTTAAGTATCTCTTTAAGAAATCAGCATAATCATTATTTAGGACAAAACATATCTCCTGCGATTCTTTCCGAACGATAGGAAAAAGGCCTGCTTCCTTTGCAATCCTCTTCACCTCTTCTTTTGTTAAATCCCCTAAGGGGAATATCACCTTTTTTAAATATTCCTGCCTTAAATTATAAAGAAAATATGACTGGTCTTTTCCTT
>CAZQVU010000054.1:0-7825 GCA_964596885.1 uncultured Planctomycetia bacterium | reverse complement strand
ACAATTGAATTACTAAAAAGGTGCGGGGTCCATAAGTTGTGTCCTCATTCACCTTTCCCTTTCACAACTACATTTTTAACATATAGTCTTACCTTTTCGGCATAACCTTCTAAGACCTCTTTTCTATAAGGTTTTATCTTTTCAAATCCCTTATCCAGAGTATTAACATTTTGAAAATTCTGAAGAGCATATTTTCTGGCACCTTTTATAAACTCAGCAATACTTATAATGTCGTCTTCTTTATGTAGAGTAGGAACAACAGTGGTCCTAAATTCGTAACCAACCTTAGAATTCATAATTAGATGTATAGTTTGTTTTATATTTTCAAAAAGTCTTTCACTTTTTATGCCGGAGGCTTGTTTGTATTTATTAAAAACTAAAGGTGCTTTTATGTCCATAGCAAAATAATCAGCTAAATTATTCTCAATAACTTTTCTTAGTTGGCTAGGAGAAGTTCCGTTGGTATCAAGCTTTACTTTAGCCCCTATATCCTTAAATTCCCTTAAGAACTCTATCAGGTCTTCATATAGAGTGGGTTCACCTCCGGTCAAACATATGCCATCAAGGAAACCCTTACGCTCTATATAAAAATCCTTGACTTCATTTATATCAATTGTTGGGTAATTCTTAGGATTAAAAAGTAAATCTGCATTTTGACAATATGGACAACGCATATTACAGGCAGGAACATATAAAGTTGATACTATATGACCATCCCAATCCAACAAGGATGTTTTAATAAAACCTTTTATCACAATTTTCATTTTATCTTATTTATATAATCTTGGCAGGCTATAGCAGCCCGAGTCCCATCTGCACAGGCATTATCTATCTGGCGAGTAGCACCTGAGCGGACATCGCCTACGGCAAATATACCAGGTGTTGATGTTTGCATCGTCTCGTCTGTAATAATAAATCCTGAATCGTCCAATCTTACTACGCCTTTTAAGAAATCGGTATTAGGTAAAAAACCTGCGTATATAAACACACCCGAGACTTTTATTGTTTTTTCTTCACCGCTTTGTCTGTCTTCAACAGTAATGGAGTCAATTTTCTCTTTGCCATTTATGCTTATAAGCCTATGATTTAACAGAAATTCAGTATTCTTTTGCCTTGTAAGCCTTTCCTGTAATATCTTTTCAGCGTTCATTCGCGGGAGGAATTCTACAAAGGTTATATTTTTTACAAACTTGAGCAGAAATTCTCCTTCCTGTAGGCCAGAATTTCCACATCCTATAACAGCCACCTCTTTATCTCTATACAAAGCTCCATCACAAGTAGCGCAATAGGAAACACCTCTTCCTCTAAATTCCTCCTCCCCAGGAATATTCAGTCTCTTAGGAATACTTCCTGTAGCTATTATAACACTATATGCTTTATAACTTTCTTTATCTGTCTGCACTTCCATCTCTCCGGTGAGTGGTTTTATACCTTTTGCCTCAGACAAAACAATCTGAGTACCGAATCTCTCAGCCTGTCTTTTAATCCTGTCCATCAACTCCATACCATTTATACCATCTGGAAAACCAGGATAGTTTTCTATTAAATCGGTAGTCGCAGTTAAGCCACCAGGGATATTCTTCTCTAATAAAAGCGTTTTAAGCTTTCCTCTAGAAGTATAAATCCCCGCAGTTAAACCTGCCGCACCTCCACCAATAATAATCACATCATACATTTTAAAATCTTTCCCCCTATCTTATTCAGTTCTTCTTTATCAATCTATTATTCTCATCCACATTTACAATCTTCATCTTGCTTTCTCCCGCCTCATCTTCATCTAAAAAGGCATAAGATAAAATAGTCACTCTATCACCTATCTCACCTAACTTTGCTGCCGGACCATATAAAGCTATGATGCCTGAGTTTCTCTCTTCTTCTATAACATATGTCTCGAATCTCTGGGCATTCCTATAGTTAAGAACTAAAACCATCTCATTGGGTAGAATGCCTGAGGCTCTAAGGAGTTCACCATCAATACCAATACTTCCCTGATAATCAAGGTCCTTTTTGGTAATTGTGGCTTTATGGATTTTTGCCCTACATATCTTCCTTAAACTCATCTTTTTCTCCTTAATTCAGCATCAATTAGTTTAGCCACTTTCTTTCCTGATGAGAGCATACCACCAAAGATAGGTCCCATTCTTGGTCCTCCAAATACTGCATTTGCCGCCATACCACAAGTATACACTCCCGGATAAACCTCCCTTGTGTTATCTACAATGGTCTTCTCGCCTGCCTCTGCCCACATAGATCTTTCACCTTCCACTTTGCCGCTTGGGGTATTTAATCTTATTCCCTCTTTTCTCTCTAAGATAGATACTATCTCACTATCATGGCCGGTGGCATCTATTACATACTTTGCTTTTATGGCAATGGGATCGATATGAAGACGTGCTAAATCTACAGCACTCCAATTTATTACAATACCTATTACTTTATTCTTTCTAATCATAACATCTTCAGCACTCATTAAATTAAAGATCTCTAAACCGACTTTTACAGCATTTAAGGTTAGGGCAGAGACAGATTCAATAGAATCAGCCACATAATATCCAGACTTATAGCACTTACTATCAATTCCCATCTCATTCAGGATATCTCTTGCTTCCTTCTGCACCACTATCTTGTTGAACATTATGCCGCCGCCCCACATACCACCACCTATTGATAATTTTCTTTCAAATAAAGCAACCTTGTGCTTATTCTTAGCCAAATAATAACCGGCGCATAATCCCGCAGGACCACCACCAATTATAGCCACATCAACACTGAGATTATCTACCAGTTTATCGGTATATTCTCTTATAATCGCTTCTGATATCTTTATATCCTCTATCTTCATATTATTAACTTCCTTGATTATCTGTTAAAATCGACTTCCTCTTCTTCAATCTCTTGGCCTGCTTCCTCTTCAGTCTGCACCTCGGGCTCCAAGTTATAAATCAAACTATGATAGTCCCTTACCTTAAAAGGAAGGAGTTCTACTACTAAATCAAAAGGTATCCACATATAAGGTGGTGCTTTTATAGTCTCATATTTACTTATTGTCTTAAAACCTTCTTTCTTAAGTTCAACCTTATGAGTCCAATACCACTCAAAATCAAAATTGACGGGTGTCTCTCCTATATATTTATCGTTAAAATATACACCAGCACCCGGTGGATTTGATTTAATGGTAAGCCTTCGCTCAAGACAACCTGCATTTACAAAGATAAAAATTAAAGATATAACCAGAAAAAATATCGACCTTTTCACTTCATAACTTCACAAGATTACAGAGATTAGAAACTGCTATATTTTTTAGCAATCTCCTCATAATTTATCTCTTGAACTTAAGATTAAAATAAAACTTATCAAATTTACCAGGGCAATAAAAAGACAAGTTTTTATAATTCCGTATATAGGTATAATAAATATTGAAACAACTATTGAGCCAAAACAAGCTCCCAATAGATCCAAAGCATAGAAAAGACCCCCTGTATGGGCTACTGTCTGGCGAACCCCCAAATGTATCCTGCTTGCCAATGGAAATTCTGAACCTACTAAAGAACCCGCTAAAATAATCAATAGCGGAAATAATAAATGTCTGCCTAATGATATTATAAGTTGATTCTCTATATCTAAAAGCAGGAAGAATACAATCGGTAAAATTACAGCGTATATTATAATCCAAAATTCTATCTTAGTCAATGTAAAAACCTTATCCTTAATCAAATCTATATGTTTATTCATAAAGTTGCTTCCTATAACTAAACCGGCCATAAAACCGGCTATCAGTATGCCAATATAATTATATACATAACCATACAAAACCTGATAAGCAAAGATTAGAATCAACTCAAAGGATATTGCCGCAAGACCTGTGGTCATAATACATAAAGGCACAGACCACTTATAACTTTTCTTTCTTATGAGGGCTAAAATAAATGCTACAAATAATAAACATAAAACAAAATGATGCCATTTTATACTGCTTAAATTTTCAAAGAATCTTTTAAAGTAAGGACTAAAATAGCTTCCCCAGAGAACTACATCAAAATAGTAACTTATGGGTTTAAAATCTCTATTTAATAGAACCTCAGCAGATTTCAATTGACTCAATATAAACTGCATCCTTTCTGGATATAATCTGTCACTCAGGTAATATCTGTTTATAAACTTAGTCCTAATCCCTCGTTCTTTAAGCCGTTTGCTTAAAACCTCAGGATTAGAGGTTAAAAAATTACTCTCTTGGCAAGCAATGAAAGTCAACTTCTCACCGGGAATTAAAATGATATCTTTAAAAACCTTCTTAAGAGACTGATAGATACAACTGTTGTATCTCTTCATATACGGTCCTAAGTAATTTTCATTAGATGAGATAGAAAAAGAAACAACCCCATTCTTGTTTAATACTCTTTGGACCTCTTTAAAAAATTCAAGGGTGTAGAAACGGTTCAGGCTGCTGGTATAAGGATTGGGTAGATTAATTATTAAAACATCGAATCTTTCATCTGTCTGTTTGACAAACAACCTTCCATCTATGTGCTTGATTTTAACCCTCTTATCTTCTAAAGCTGCTTTATCCTGAGGAGGAAGATACCTTTTGCTAAAATCTATTATCTTGGGATCTAACTCCAGATAATAAATCTCTTCTATATTGTATTTCAATAATTGATTTAAAACTCCTCCTAAAGCTCCTCCAATAATCAATATCCTCTTAGGCTCTGGATGTTCCAGCATTGGAAAGTGAACAATCTCTTCTGCCTCTATCTCAACCCCTGTGGTAAACATCAGAAGACCATTATTAAAAAAACTATAATGATCGTCTTGTCTAACTACAGCCAGTTTTCCATATATTGAATCTGTTGTCTCAACCAGTGATAATCCCCTCCATTCATATCTTAGGGTCTTATTCTCAATCTCATCTTTGAAAGGAGTAAAAAGCAAGGAGAGATTTAAGATTATAAGCAACACAATAACAAAAACTAATATCTCTGGGTAAAACCTCCTCCTGACTATAGTAGTGGAGTAAAGGTGAGGAGTACCTCTTATAATGAAAATTACTAAAAACAAGGCGCATATTAGATTCAAGAGAGAGATTGAAAATACAATCTCAAATGACCTGAATAGATAAACCAAAATATAACTGAAGACTAATCCACCAATTACATCTCCTATGGCATCATAAACATAGACTTTACCTATGGCTTGTGGCGCATTTTTAAAATAAAAGGAATGGATTTTACATCCTAAACTAAACTGGAATCCTGCCAGAAGACAATAAGGGGCTAAAATTAAAAAAGTAGAGTATATAATAGTAGTAAAACTGATAAGTTCGCCAGCGGCCACATCCAGTATATACCTCAGTAATCTAACAAGGGTTATCTCAAAAGGCAGGAGAAAAGCAGCCAGGCAAAATGTAAGCGGGAAGATTAAGGTATTTTCACCTATATAATCTGAGAATCTTCCAACCAACCAGCTTCCGACTGCCATCCAGATCATCCAGCTGGCAAATATTATACCAAGGGATAACTCATTACCATAAAAAATAGAGGTCAGTTCTCTTATTAAAACTACCTGGCCCAAGATAGCAGTTAAGCCTATCAAGATTAAAGGAAGGAATAGATATCTTCTCATAATCAGCCAAATTCTTCAAAATACCTGAGAGTCTCTATTAAGCCATCTCTTAAGGAATAGTCAGGAAACCAACCCAATTTCTTCGCCTCTTCATTGTTTAATACATCTACTCCCTTTTTATCCACCACTACTTCAATGGCTACCTTGGAGCCTTTGAGTTCGGTTAGAATCTTATACACCTCTTGCAATTTAATGGCTTCATTAGAACTAATATTTACAATCTTATTCTTCCACTTAGCGGATAAAGCCTGGCAAAATGCCTTAATTACATCCTCAACATAAATAAAATCATACTCTGAAGAAGGACTCTCATAAAGTCTAACTGTTTTACCTTCGGCTAAACCTCTGGACATATCATATATAGGATTCCTGACCATTCTGGGACCATAAATACGAGAGAATCTCAATATCACAAAAGGTAAATTGAAACTTTTATGATAAAGCAGACAGTATCTCTCAGCCATCAATTTTGACATTCCATAGAACTTATCTGTAAAAACTGCTTCTTCTTCTTTTTTCGGATGTTTGGAATCTGGATAGACAGAACCACTTGAGGAGAAGATAAAAAGGGCATTGTTCTTTCTGGCTATCTCCAACATATTTAAGGTACCCAGGATGTTAACCTTTACTGCCAAAACTGGATTCTCGCTACATAACCTTTCTGAGGATATAGCAGCCAGATGATAGATAACCTCTACCCCTTGAGAAATTTTAGACAACTTATAACTATCAGTAATATCTATCTTGTAGAAGGTAAAATTAGGGAGGTCTTTAAGTTCTTTAATATTGTTGTTATCTTCTTTATCTATACCCAATACCTGGTGATTATCTCTTGATAACTTAGAGGATAAATGATAACCAACAAAGGATCCTGCACCAGTTATAACTATCTTCACTGTTTCACTCTCTCGAAAATAGCCTTTGCAAAAAGCGGTATCATTATCTCTAAATGGCCTATGATATTAAACCCCTTGCCTCCACTCTTAATTGGACGCTTTATGACATTTTCTGTGGGACGATAGTGCATAATCATATCAAAGTTTGCTGCTGTAAAACCTTCAACCCTTGAGATATTCCTGGCAATTGATAGGGCTTTTAAGAAGACCTCGGGTAAGATAACAGCTGAAGCCACATTAATTATGACACCACCATCTAAATCAGTAAGACAACTGGCAAATTTCCTGAAGTCTAAATGAGAGGTTTTGCCAATCGAGGCACCATCTACCTCAGGATGCATATGGATAGTATCTGTTCCAATGGCTACATGAACTGTAGCCGGCACACCCAATTGATAAGCATTGGCTAAAATACTGTAATCTCTATAAGGTAAATTCTCCTCAACTATCTTTTTGCCTACTGCCTCACCTAAACCAATGTTTTGCTTCGCCCCTTCTTTTATGGCTTTATTCAAGAAACTGCCGGTCTCTTCTGCCATACCAAAGGTGCCATCCTGGATTGAAGTGGCTACATCCTCAGAGGTCTCACCAATTAAAGCAATTTCAGTATCATGAATAATACCTGCTCCCTGCATGGCAATAGCGGTAATTATACCCTCTTGTAAAAGTCTGATTATAATAGGTGAAAGTCCAACCTTTATGATGGCATCTCCGATTGCAAATATTACAGGTTTATTTTTCTTTCTGGCTTCTACTGTTAAATTAATCAATTGTTTAAAATCACGGGCTTTTAGAATATTAGGTAGAGACTCTAAAAAGTTCTCAAAATCCCCTTTAAATTTATCTAAATCTATAAAATCTTCAATTTTCACTTTATGTTTTCTTCTCTTTATAGATATAGTTTTAATCCTACTTAAATCTACAGGTTCTATCTCCTTTTTCACAATCTTCTCCTTATATTTCACCTTTCAACACTTTTAGAGAACTCTCTTTACAACAACAGCACCATCAACAGGTAACTCACCAATTACTTTCTTAACAATCTCGTTGACCACTTCGGCATTAGGCGCATCCCAATCACATATTCCTCTACCCTCCTCATCTACGAAAGTTCCATTAAACTTAACATCTGGGTAATCCTTCAGAACCTCCTCAAATTTCTTCTTTATATCCTCCAGTTCTTCAAGACTGAGTTTGGGTAACTTTCCTTTCTCTGTATAATGGAATACGATGACTTTCGCCATAATCCTCACCTCCTTAAATGAGCACATAATTTACGGAAATCTTTGATTTTCGTAAATTATCTGTGC